>NZ_CAWNYS010000270.1:0-19286 GCF_963878295.1 Aeromonas sp. HMWF014
GCCCTGCCCCACATCCGCAGCGTGCGCCTCGAGCAGCCTGATCACGCTGTCATCATGGATGCCGCCACCCGCCGCAATCTGGAGCTGACCCAGAATCTGGCGGGCGGGTATGAAAATACCCTGGCCGAGGTGCTCGATCGCACCGCCACCCCCATGGGCAGCCGTTTGCTCAAGCGCTGGATCCACCAGCCGATCCGCGATCGGGTGATCCTGAAAGGTCGCCAGAGCACCATCCACACGCTTATCGAGCAGAACCTCTACGATGAGCTGGGCAACCTGCTGCGTCAGGTGGGCGATGTGGAGCGGGTGCTGGCTCGTCTCGCCCTGCGCTCAGCCCGCCCGCGCGACCTCACCCGGCTGCGGCAGGCGTTTGCCCAGCTGCCCGAGCTGCAGCGCCTGCTGGCAGATAACCAGCACGAGGCGGTGCAGCAACTGGCAGAGCGCGCCAGCACCTTCCCCGAATTGCTGAGCCTGCTGGAGTGCGCCGTGATGGAGGTGCCACCCGTGCTGATCCGCGATGGTGGCGTCATCCGTGACGGCTTCAATCAGGAGCTGGACGAGTTGCGGGATCTGGCCAACGGCGCCACCGCCAGCCTGGCCCGCATCGAGGAGCGCGAGAAGACGCTGACCGGCATCAACACCCTCAAGGTGGGCTACAACAGGGTGCATGGTTTCTACATCGAGGTGAGCCGCGCCAACAGTCATCTGGTACCGGCCCACTACATCCGCCGCCAGACCCTCAAAAACAATGAACGCTACATCATCGATGAGCTTAAAAAATACGAGGACAAGGTGCTCACCGCCCAGGCGCAGGCGCTGGCACTGGAGAAACGGCTCTACGAAGAGCTGCTCGACACCCTGCTGCCCCACCTCGGCGATCTGCAGGAGTCCGCCGCTGCACTGGCGGAGCTGGACGTGCTGGCCAACCTGGCGGAGCGGGCCGAGAGCCTCGACTACCGCTGCCCGACCCTCATCGACGAGGATCAGATCCTGATCGAGGCAGGCCGCCATCCTGTCGTTGAACAGGTGATGAGCGATCCCTTTATCGCCAACCCCATCCGGCTTGAGCGGGATCGCCGGATGCTGATCATCACAGGCCCCAACATGGGGGGTAAATCCACCTATATGCGCCAGACGGCCCTTATCGTGCTGCTGGCCCATATCGGTGCCTTCGTACCCGCCGACAGCGCCCGCATCGGCCCCATCGACCGTATTTTCACCCGGATCGGGGCGTCGGATGATCTGGCATCGGGCCGCTCGACTTTCATGGTAGAGATGACCGAAACCGCCAACATCCTCAACAACGCCACCGCCCGCAGTCTGGTGCTGATGGACGAAATTGGCCGCGGTACCAGCACCTACGACGGCCTCTCGCTGGCGTGGGCCTGCGCCGAGCAGCTGGCGAGCAAGATTGGCGCCTACACCCTGTTTGCCACCCACTACTTCGAGCTGACCCGGCTGCCGGAGCTGATTGAGGGGCTGGCTAACGTCCATCTGGACGCGGTCGAGCACGGCGACACCATCGCCTTCATGCATGCAGTGCAGGAGGGAGCGGCCAGCCGCTCCTACGGCCTGCAGGTCGCGGCGCTGGCGGGCGTGCCGAAATCGGTGATCCATCAGGCCCGCCACAAGCTGGCAGAGCTCGAAAGCGCCACGCCCCTGCCTGCTGGTGAAACACGCCCGACGCCGGTGACACTGGCGCCTCAGCCCCATCCGGTGGTGGAGGAGCTGGAGGCGGTGCGCCCGGACGAGCTCACCCCCCGCCAGGCGCTGGATCTGCTCTATCGCCTCAAGCAGATGCTCTGATCGGCCGCTGAGCACAGGAAATAGCAATGAAAAAGGGGAACCTCGCGGTTCCCCTTCTGTTTTGCACTATTTGCCACTGCGTGGTCAGGCCGGGCCTATGCGATCCGGCAGGCTCAGAGTGGCCGAGCCGGGCTGACGCTTGAGCTTCTGCCAGTACGCGAAAAACTGGGCAACATAGCCGGACTCCGGTACCTGAGCATCGTCACCCAGCCGTATGCTGCCGAACCGGCTAAAGCGAGCAACAGGAACAGGGTGACGACCGTGGGCGCCGTCATGGTCATGGTCGGGTTGAGGCCTTTCAATCGCCCTTTGGCTGCGCTCGTCGGGATAGAGGTGGACCAGCACATAGGCATAACGTCATTCGCTCACCAACTCCTTCAGGTTGAAAGTACCAATCTCGCGGCAAGAGAGGGGAAGCTCACCATCATGGTGGTGCAGCTTGAGGAGGTGGGTCTGCGTCACAGGGGGGCTGATAATGTATCAAAACTGCGGTATCAGGCAGATAGCAAGGCACTCATACCCCGTAGACCGGCAACCAGAGACTTGATATCCAGATTGTTATTGATCATCTTGCGCCTCAAATATCGGGTTAAAATCCGGACAACGGCGGACAACCCAACACAAAAATCATTAGACCAAAAACAATATTGACCCGATGAGGAATTAGGCGGAAAATTTTGCGCCTCTCAACAGCCCCCCAATGACTCAGGTCCCATGGAAAAACATGATGAAGTGCTGGTCGCACTGCGCCAGATTATTCGTGCCATCGATATGCACTCCAAGCGCTTGATCAAGGAAGCCGGGCTGACATCGCCACAGCTCTTGCTGCTCAAGGGGATCAACGAACTGGGGCAAATCTCCATGCGCCAGCTGGCGGATCACACCAACATGAGCCAGGCTACCGCGACCACCATTATGGACCGTCTCGAGAACCGCCAGTTGGTGCAACGAATTCGCAGTGAAACCGACAAGCGCAAGGTTCACGCGACACTCACTGACGCAGGCCGCGCACTGCTGGCCCAGGCGCCCACCCCGCTGCAAGAGAGCTTTATCCAGCGTTTCCAAGCGCTGGAAACCTGGGAACAAGGGCTGTTGCTCTCCTCCCTGCAGCGTATCTCGGCCATGATGAATGCCGATGGCATTGATGCCGCCCCCGTGCTGAGCGTCAGACCGCTCACCGAAGAACGGGCATGAAAAGGGAACAGGCAGAAAAAAAGCTCCTGACGGAGCTTTTTTTCTATGGGGATTTTGTCTACCTATCCCGTAGCGGTATCACTCCTCCAGGCTGATGCCTATGTTGGAAACACCGTCCTGGGCCGCAAATACCCTGATTGCCAAGATGCGATCGCTGTCACGCTCGTGGGCTACCCGCTTGAGCAGCTCGACCTGAAACTCCAGCTCGGCCTCGATGTACTCGTGCTCGTAGAGTTCCTCTTCGGTCATGTCGCGCTCTTCCAGCATCTCGATGAAACCGGCCACAGTTCCCACTGAGGCATGGCTGGCGTCTTCGGCTTCTTCGCCGACCCGGCAGATCACCGAGTTGTAGGCACAACCCAGCGCCACGCAGGCATCCAGCGCCGGATAAGCACCGTAGGATTCAAACTTGCTGGGCTCCGGAATGTAGACTTCAAACGCTTCCAGGATAGCCCCCAGATTGACGCGGGATCCCTTTACCGTCAGGTAGTTCCACATCTGATCCAGCGCGTTGCGAAACGCCTTCGCATCACCGAAGCCGGATGCTTGGGTAAACAGCGCATAGTTGGGGTACATGCGCTCTGCCAGCGCCAGGGTGTAGACGGTCTGTTGCCAAGGCTGTAGCTCGGCCAGTCGCTTATAAAACTTGTCACCAAACACTGGAGTCGGATCCTTTGCAAAATGTGGGGCAGATTGTAGCCCACGAGGGGCCGCACGAAAACGAAAAAGCGGCCCGGTCGACTAGCTTGTCCGATCAACTCGGGTAAGATGAAGACAAAGCGGCCTCTCTCCCGCGCCGTAAATCTGATAAGGAACAAGAGTATGAGTCAACGTACCCTTCTTTTACTCAGCCAGGACAACGCGCACTACGAGCGCCTGCTCAAGGCCGCCCATCTCCCCCATTTACGCATTCTGAGAGCCGACAACCAGAGCGATGCCGAGAAACTGATCGGGGAGGCCCACATACTGATGGCCGAGCCTGCGCGGGCCAAGCCGCTGCTGGCCAGGGCCAACAAGCTGAGCTGGTTCCAGTCAACCTATGCCGGGGTCGACGTGCTGCTGGATGCCAGCAGCCGACGCGATTATCAACTCACCAACGTGCGCGGTATCTTCGGCCCGCTAATGAGCGAGTATGTGTTCGGCCACCTGCTCAGCCTGATGCGTCAGCTACCGCTCTACCGGGAGCAGCAGAAACAGCGGCTGTGGCAAAGCCACCCGTACCAGGGGCTCAAGGGGCGTACCCTGCTGATCCTGGGGACCGGCAGCATAGGCCAGCACCTGGCCCACACCGGCAAGCACTTTGGCATGAAGGTGCTCGGCGTCAGCCGCAGCGGCCGTGAGCGGGCCGGTTTCGATCAGGTGTATCAGTTGCCGGCGCTGAACAAGATGCTGGCCCAGGCAGACGTCATCGTCAGTGTCCTGCCCGCCACCCGCGAGACCCATCATCTGTTCACTGCATCCCGTTTCGAGCATTGCAAGCCGGGCGCCATCCTGTTCAACGTCGGTCGCGGCAATGCCATCAACGAAGGCGATCTGCTGACCGCCCTGCGCACCGGCAAGCTGGGTATGGCGGTGCTGGACGTGTTCGAGCAGGAACCCCTGCCCGCCGACAGTCCGCTCTGGGGCCAGCCTAACCTCATCATCACCCCGCACAACAGCGCCTACAGCTTCCCCGATGATGTGGCCCAGATCTTCGTGCGCAACTACATCCGCTTCATCGACGGTCAACCGCTGGACGGCAAGATAGACTTCGACAAAGGTTACTGATCCCGCCCATGACACCAATGAAAAGGCCCCGCCAATGTGGCAGGGCCTTTTTCTATTCGGCTGGAAACCGGCGTCAGCCTGCCTCCATCTCCTTGCGATAGCTCTTCACCTTGGCAAGGAACTGACGTTTGGCCTTGCCAGAGAGTGGCTCCGCCATCGGCAACTTGACCTTCATGGGATCGACCGGGCGGTTGTTGATCCGCACCTCATAGTGCAAGTGGGCACCGGTGGAACGGCCTGTGTTACCGGAGAGCCCAATCTTGTCGCCCATCTTCACCTTCTGACCGGTTTTCACCAGCAGCTTGCTCAAATGCAGATAACGGGTCATCAGGGTACGGCCGTGCTTGATCACCACATAGGTGCCTGCCAGCGGGTGGCTGGTCGCCTTGATCACGACGCCGTCACCCGTCGCCATCACGGGCGTGCCCACAGGCAGGGCAAAGTCAGTGCCCTCGTGAGGACGAACCTGACCTGTAATCGGGTGGCGACGACTCGGGTTGAAGCTGGAGCTGACCCGATAACGGCTATGGGTCGGATAGCGGCGGAAGCCGCGCTCCAGGCTGTTACCCTGACCGTCATAGTAGTTGCCATCTTCCGACAACCAAGCCGAGATGCCCTGCCCCTGATTGAACACTTCGACCCCCAGCAACTGGGTGTTGCCCGTGCTCTTGCCCTCGACCGTCTCCTGACGGACCAGCACTTTGAACTTGTCGCCCTTTTTCAGATCCTTGGCGAAATTCAACCGCCACTGGAACAGGTTAGCGATCTTCTGGATGTGGTTGGCCGGGATCCCCGCATTGCGAGCACTGACATAGAAACTGCCGTTGATGACGCCTTCATAACTCTTCTGCTGCCACTGCACCTCTTCATTAAGCATGTTGGCGCTGTAGGTGTCATCGGTGCGTTCCAGGATCAGGGTCTGCTTGATATTCAGACGAATCTTCATCTGTTGCAGTATGTTGTCCTGATCGATCAGCAACTCGATAGTCTGACCGGGTTTGAGGCGGGCCAGATTGTTTTTGCTATCCGCATCCAGCACCTTGTAGAGAGTGGTGGTCGAAAGCCCCAAGTTGTTGAAGATGGTGGTCAGGTTTTCACCGTTGCGCACCCTGTAGTCCTGCCACTGGGGAGTGGCGTCGGTCGGGATGTCATCTTCCGGGAGCGCGGCTTCCACCAGCTCATGATCCGGGATGTCGTTAAAATCCGTATTGTCTTCGTTGGTTGCCGTACCGTTGGTGGCAATGGGCAACTCCAAACGCAATGGCCGCTCCAGGATGTCACCTGGCGCTGGCAATATGGCTACCGCTGACAGCGTCATCGCTGTGAGCAGTAACATGGCGTAAAAATGCTTGCGGGGAACCGGGGGTTCCCAATTGGCAGCCTGTGCTACCAAGGGACGGAGACGTTTCATCCGCTATCCTGTCATTAGATCCAAGGGTGTTAGTCGTCAGTCTGTTTTGCTACAAAACTGTATAAAACTGACTGTTTGACCTAAATACTCACAATTAGTTCATAGCAATCTGCATGAACCTCACATTTTATGCATAACATTCCCCTATGGGCAGAAATGATCGTCTTTTTTAACCATTTTTTCCTATTTTTAAGAACCGGGTCCGATTGTGCTTGGCCCAAGGTTTCATGATGTTGTGATAACTTTTCC
This sequence comes from Aeromonas sp. HMWF014, assembly GCF_963878295.1. Lineage (NCBI taxonomy): Bacteria > Pseudomonadati > Pseudomonadota > Gammaproteobacteria > Aeromonadales > Aeromonadaceae > Aeromonas > Aeromonas sp. HMWF014. Next base: position 6,428 of record NZ_CAWNYS010000270.1, read on the forward strand.
ATGGAGTGGATATGTCGTTAGCAAAACTGTTAAACCGAATCATCCTGATCCTGTTCGTTATCGGTGCCGCCCTGCTGTTCATGCTGGAAGTCACCACGGTACGCCAATCCATCCTCGACCAGATGTCGGCCAACCTGGAAACGGCCATCACAGCCCTCGGCCTGGTGCTGCAAGGCACCCTGCTCAACGATGACAAGGTGCTTGCCGAAACCATAGTCAACGCCATGTTCGACGGCGGCTTCGTCAGCTCGGTCACCCTGCTGGACCCTGACGGTCAACTACTGTTCCAGAAGGTCTTTCACACAACACTGCAGAATGTGCCGAGCTGGCTCCCTTCTGTTATCGACATGCCGCCGGTCAAAATTGAGCAGGAGTTGACCGATGGCTGGCGCATGCTGGGCACCCTCACCCTGGAAGGGCACACGGGCTACGCCTATCAGCACCTGTGGAATGCCATCAGCCGCACTGGCCTTGCCCTGCTCGCCGGCCTACTGGTGCTCACCTTGGTGATCTCCTGGGTGTGCGGCCGCCTACTGCGCCCCCTCGAGCTTATCAACCAGCAACTGGTCAGGATCCGCAAACGCCAGTTCAGCGGCAATCTGGATTCTCCCTGGCTGCAGGATCTCAAGGAGCTGGTCATCTCGGTCAACCAGCTGGTCTCGGAGCGCAAGCGGGATCTGCTGCAACAGCGACTCAAGATCACCCAGCTCGGCAAGCAACAGGCGCCGACAATCGCTCAACCCCTGCAAGATGTGACGGAAGGGGAAGACGGCATGCAACAACAGCATTTTTTCTCCACCCAGGGCAGCATCCGTCTCTACAGCCGCCTCATTCCCACCCTTACTCCCTCGCCGGAGAGCTCCCCGGATCAGATCCTGAACCTGCTCGACCTCTGGTTGCACCATCCGGTGGAGGGGCTGCAACTGCCCCTCAGCCTGCTCAATCATGCTGACTGGGCGCAATTCGTCCCGCTGCTGGCCAAGGGCAGAGGCAAGACCCTCGACTGGCGCTGGGATCTGGCAAGCTTCCCCCCCCTCGGGGAAGCACGGCTCGCCACCTTGCAGGAACAGGGCATCGAGATGGCATTCAGCGCCATCCCCATGACCAACGACACCTTCAATCAGCTCGACCCCATCAACCCCGTCTTCATCAGCTGCCAGCCAACCCAGGCTCCCCTTTACTGGAATCTGGTGGCTCAATGCCTGCACAGTGCGGGCTACACTCTGCTGGCTGAAGCCAGCGAGATCCAGGATATCGACACCCTGCGCAGCTGGGGCATAGACGGTTACGCCAGCAAGGAGATCTCATGAACAAACTCGGGTTGTTACTCGCCCTGCTGTGGCCGCTGCCGCTGCTGGCCAGCCCCCTGCTCATCGCCACCGGCGGTGAGCAGGGGATTTATCATCAGGTCGCCAAAGAGTTCTGCCGGCTGGCCAACAAGAGTGACCCCGAGCTGCAATGCAAGCTGCAGGTCACCTCAGGTACCATCGAGAATCTGCACCAACTACAGTCAGGGCAGATACCCTATGCCCTGGTGCAATCGGACTGGCTCTATCAGGCCAGCCGAGGCCTCGGGCCCTATGCCAGCCAGCCGCAACCCGAACTGAGAGCCATGTTCGCTACCCACGCCGAGCCTTTCACCATAGTGGTGCGAGCGGATGGCGACATCACCACGCTGACACAGCTCAAGCTGGCGCCCATCGACATAGGGCTGAAAAGCTCGGGCACTCGCCAGACGGCCCTGGCCCTGTTCAACCTGTTGGGAGCAAAAGAGCAGGATCTCGATCTGAAGAGCGTAGGCAATCTGGCGGAGGCGCTCTGCAGCAAGCAGATAGATGCCTACGGTCTGGTAATGGGACACCCGAACCGGATCGTGCTCGATACCACCAAGCGCTGTGCCATCCGCTTTCTGCCGATCGAGGGAGAGACTCGGGATCAACTGCTCAAGGGGGTCAAGTACTACCAGCGCAGCCAAGTGCCTGCCCGCATCTATCCCGGCAACCTGAAGGCGACCCCCACCTTCGCCATCGCGGCCACTCTGGTGACCAATGCCGCCACGCCTGAGGCGGAGGTCTACCGACTGACCAGGGCCATGTTGTCCCAGCAGACCAGCTTCAACGAGCAGACCTATGGTTACGCCAACCTGTTTCACAAGGCCCGTAACAAAACAGGCCCGGTGCTGAGCATCGAACAGCATCCGGGCGCGGCAAAATATTTCGAAGAGTTGAAAGCAGCGGGAAAACTATAACTGGCGACGGGGGGAGCGCAGTTGCTCGCTGGAGAAACGGGTCTTCATCGATGTCCACTGCGCCAACCTGTCGGCACTGCCCGCCAATGTGCCTTCACGGCGCGACTTCATGATCCAGATGCTCTTTGCATCGAAGCTGTAGACGGGGATGAGATCAGTTCGCTGACTGCCGGGCAGGATCCGGCTGTTGATGTTGTCGAGCACCAGCGGATCGGATTTGGGCGTTGGAAAATAAAGCGTAACCATATGAAACTGGTTGTACTTCACCGCCTTGACATAAGCCAGCCGCAGCTTTTTCTCTTCAACCCCCAGCTCCATCAGGGTGTAGTACTTGGAGATGCTGTAATCTTCGCAGTCCCCCCCGCGAGCACCAATAAACTCCAATGGATTGGCCCAATAATCCTCATCACCCCACAATCTGGGATCATCGCTGTAGGTCAGGTTATTGAAGTAGTTGTTCACCAGCTCGATCTTCTGCTGATCCGTGGTACCGGCACGGGGCGTGAGCAGGCGGGAAAACGCCTCGGCACGCTGGATCGCCCTGCCGCCATAAACCTCCTGCAATTTGGCCCTCAACTCGGGGCTGGCAATGTATTCGGAGAGACGGGACGCTTGCACGCTGGCACAGAGCAGCGCCAGCGTGCAGGTGGGAATGAGCAGCCATTTCATATTTAACACTCCATGTCAGATGCTGGAGGTCAGTATAGTTGGCGCAGGCCACCCTATCAGGTGAACGAAAGCGAGCTCAGCGGCACTGGGCGAAGGCGTCAGCCAACTGTTGCATGAACTGCGGGTAGCCATCAGCACCAATCGGGACCTGCTCACCCACCTCATCCAGCAGCAATACCTTGGCGCCGGTATTGCGGGCCACCGACTCAATCACGGCAGGGGAGAATTGCGGCTCGGCGTAGATGCAGCTTGCCTGTTTCTCCTGCAGCGCCTTGCGGATCTCTACCAGCGTCTTGGCGCCGGGACGGCGTTCCGGGTTTACGGTAAAGTGCCCCTTGGAGCTCATTCCGTAGTGACGTTCCCAGTAGCCATAAGCCTCGTGGAACACGAAGTAGCCCTTCTGGTTCACCGCCTTCATCTGTTCAGAGATGAGCTTGTCCTTGGCCGCCACCTTGGCCTTGAAGGTCAGCAGGTTGGTGCGATAACGTTCGGCATTGGCGGGATCCTGGGCACTTAGCGTTTCACTCAGCGCACTGGCGATAACCAGTGCCTGGGTCGGCCCCAGCCAGATATGCGGATCTACCCCTTCGTGATGATGCCCCTCGTGTCCATCGTGATCATGACCCTCATCGGCATGCTCTTCGTGCCCTTCCTGCTTGGCGTAGTCGAACAGCGGCATCCCCTCAACCCGGGTAAGCGTCAGTACATGGGGATGCTTGGCCAGCGGTTTGGCCATGAAGCCTTCCAGCTCGGGACCGACCCATACCACCAGATCGGCACCCTGGATGCTGCGAATATCGGAGGGGCGCAGGGAGAAGTCGTGGGGAGAGGCGCCGGTCGGCAGCAGTACTCTGGGCTCACTCACGCCATCGGTGATCGCGGCTGCGATAAAGCCGAGGGGCTTGATGGTGGTCAGTACCTCGAGGGCACGGACAGGCAGGCTCACTGCCAGCAAGGCAGTGATAAGTGTAAGAATTCGCATAGAGATCTCGTCAGGAAGTGAGTGTGTGATAATATAACAAACCAACGTTGTTGTTATATTATAACTCTCACAGGCTGTAAACCCCGGAGCTGTCATGACCCAACTGGTGGAGCTGAAAGAGGTCTGTCTTTCGTTCGACGGACGATCCGTGCTCGACAAGGTCTCCTTTACCCTGAATAAAGGCAAAATCACTACCCTGGTCGGCCCTAACGGGGCGGGCAAGAGCACCCTGAGCAAGCTGGTACTGGGCCTGCTCACTCCGGATACCGGCGAGATCCGGCGCCGTCGCGATCTGCGGGTTGGCTATGTACCGCAACGCCTCTATCTGGACCCCACTCTGCCGCTGACGGTGCGCCGCTTCCTGCAACTGGGCAAGAATGGCCGTCTATCCATCGAGGAGGCGCTCAATCGGGTCGGCGCCCAGGGGTTGCTGGATAACCGGATGCAAAAGCTCTCTGGCGGCGAGATGCAGCGAGTGCTGCTGGCACGTGCCCTGCTGGTCAAGCCAGAGCTGCTGGTGCTGGATGAGCCGGTGCAGGGGGTGGACATCAACGGTCAGATCGAGCTCTATGCCCTCATCAGCACGCTGGCGGCCGAGTTCAACTGCGCCGTACTGATGGTCTCCCACGACTTGCACCTGGTGATGGCCAGCACCCACGAAGTGATCTGCCTCAATCGCCACGTCTGCTGTCACGGCGAGCCGGAAAGCGTGGCACGCCATCCCGAATTTGCCCGCCTGTTCGGGCGCCCTGAACAGGAAGTGCTGGCAGTCTACACGCACCATCATCACTGCGACGGCGAACACCATCATCATAATGAGCAGGCCCCCGTCATCCGCCTGCCGTCTCGCAATCAATAAGCGCAGCTAAGGACATTCAAGTGGACAGCTTTCTGTTATATGCCCTCACGGCCGGCCTCGGTATCGCCCTGCTGGCCGGGCCCCTTGGCAGCTTCGTGGTGTGGCGCAAGATGGCCTATTTTGGCGACACCCTCTCCCATGCCTGCCTGTTCGGCATAGCACTCGGCATACTGCTGCAGGTGAATCTGACCCTGGCGGTGGTGGTCTGCTGCCTCGCCATGGCCATGCTGCTGGTGATCATGAGTCGCAACCAGCAGGTAGCGACCGATACCCTGCTCGGCATCCTGGCCCACAGCGCCCTGTCGCTTGGCCTGGTCACCTTGAGTTTTATGGATAACGTGCGGGTGGATCTGATGGCCTACCTGTTCGGCGACCTGCTCTCGGTACAACCGGTGGATCTGCTCTGGATCTACGGCGGTGGCGCCCTGGTGCTGCTCACCCTGTGGCGCCTGTGGGATCCCCTGCTCTCCATGACCATCTCGGAGGAGCTGGCACGGGTGGAAGGGATCCGGGTCGATGTGCTGCGCTGTGTGCTGATGCTGCTGATCGGGCTGGTGATCGCCGTGGCAATGAAGTTTGTCGGGGCGCTGATCATCACCTCGCTGCTGATCATTCCCGCCGCCACCGCTCGCCGCTTCAGCCAGACGCCGGAGCAGATGGCCGGTTTTGCCGCGCTGATCGGCTGTCTCGCCGTGCTCGGCGGGCTGACCCTCTCCTGGTATCAGGACACCCCGGCGGGCCCTTCCGTGGTGGTCTGCGCCACCGGCCTGTTTATCCTGAGCCAGTTCAAGAAAGCCTGATAAGCCAAGCGGTTATAGCGCCATGCTCTGGCGCGCCTCCATCATCAGCCATTGGCGCAATCGGCTGATGGCGGGCTCATGTGCCCGGGATCGCTTGCAGGTAAAGTAGAAGGCATCCCCCGTCTCCAGCTGGTGAACCGGCAAGGCCACCAGCTGGGGATCATCCGGCCGCAGCATGTAGTCGTTCACGAATGCCACACCCTGATCCCAGGACGCCGCCTCCATCGCCAGCAGCACATGGCTGAAGTGGTGCATCCGTGCCTCATCCGGGATGACCAGACCGCCAGCCTTGGCCCAGCGCTGCCAATCCTCTCCCCGCGCCTTGTAGATGGACTGCACCGACAGGAGCGGCAGCTGCCAGATGGCCTGTGGCCACTCCCCCTCCAGCTGTTGCAACAGGCGTCGGCTGCAGACCGGGAACAGTCGCTCCTGATAGATGAGATCGTGGCAATAACCGCGGCCATGGGGCGACACCGTGATGAAACAGTCCGCCACCCGATCGGAGAGCTCGGGATCTTCCGCCACCATCTCCAGGCTCAGATCCAGCTCGGGGTAGAGCTGACGCAGACCCGCCAGACGCGGGATCAGCCACTTCACCGCGAACGAGCTGTAGACCGCGAGTCGCAGCCGCATCTCACCACCGCCGCGCAGCTGTTCGCTGCTCTGGGCGATCTGGCCGAGCCCAGCGGCTATGCCTTCGAAGTAAACCTCCCCCTGGGCGGTCAATGACAACAGCCGCCCCTGACGCAACAGCAGCCGTTCCCCCAGAAAATCCTCCAGCAGGCGGATCTGGTGGCTGACCGCACTCTGGCTGACGTTCAGCTCGAGGGCCGCGCGAGAAAAACTGAGCAGGCGGGCGACCGCTTCGAAATATTGAACCGCGCGCAGGGGAGGCAGCTTCATTATCCAAAATTCTCATAGATGGTGATTTTTTATCATTTTACTGGATAACTGACCCCACGCTACCCTGCCCTCATATTAACGTGGGAGGTGGTATGAATGCAGTCGGGATCGGCATCCTCTATCTGGTGCTGGGCAACATGGTGGCGGTCTTTTCCGATGCACTGGTCAAGGTACTGGATCCGAGCCAGCCCGTGTTCCAGTTTGTCTTCTTTCGCCAGCTCTCAGCCGCCATTCTGCTGATGCCCTGGCTGCTCTGGTCATGGCGTCGCAATCCGCCGGTAGCCATCAAGTGGCACCTGCTGCGGGCCCACATCTGGGCGGTCGGTGTCTGCCTGATGGTGGTCGCCCTCACCCGCTTGCCGCTCGCCACCGCCAACGCCCTCTTCTATGCGGCCCCCCTGATGATGGTGCCACTGGCGGTATGGATGGCGGGGGAAGCAATCTCACGCCAGAAGGTGCTGACCGCGCTCATCGGTTTTATCGGGGTCTTGATCGTACTTCGGCCAACCGAGGTGAACTGGGCCGCGCTGGCCGCGCTCGGGGTGGCGCTCTCAATGGCGCTCAACAACTTGCTGATCAAGCGGATCCCGCTCAAGCAGCCCATCGCCCAGACCCTGTTCTTCACCAACGTGCTGAGCATGCCCTTCATACTGGCGCTGGCACTGTGGGAAGGGGGCGACTGGCAGTGGCAGATGTGGTGGCCCGCCTTCGGCTCATCGGCGCTGATCATGGTCTATGCCGGCTTGTGCGTGGTGGCCTATCGCAAGGCAGAGGCAAGCAAGATCGCCTCGGCGGAATACACTGGCCTCTTGATGGCGGTCGCCATCGGGGTCTGGATGTTTGACGAGCAACCGGGTCTACCGCTGCTGCTGGGGTGCCTGTGCATCATCATCCCGCTGGTTGCCATGGCGCGCAACAAACCAAAACCGCTGACGGAACCTGCGGTCTGACACAGAGGCCAATACTAGGGTCGCACCAGCAAGGGGGCGACCCTTTGTTGCAGATGAGAGATCACCTCCTGCTCGAACCAGAGGTTCTTCTTGAGCCAGAAGGTATTGCGGGGAGACGGATGCGGCAACGGCAGCCAGCCGGGGCCATAGTCAGCCCAGCTGCGCACCGTCTCGGTGAGCGACCCCTTGGCCGCCCCCCGCAGGTAGTAGGCTTGCGCATACTGGCCGATGAGCAGGGTCAGCTCAATATTGGGCAGCAGCATCAACACCTTGTCGTGCCAGATAGGCGCGCACTCGGGTCTGGGTGGCAGATCCCCCGACTTGCCCTTGCCGGGATAGCAGAGCCCCATCGGCATGATGGCGATGCGGGACTCGTCGTAGAAAGTGGCCTTATCCACGCCGAGCCAGTGACGCAGCCTATCGCCAGAGGGGTCATTCCAGGGGATGCCGCTGGCATGAACGCGGGTACCTGGCGCCTGGCCGATGATCAGCAAGCGGGCGCTCTCGGCGCCACGGATCACCGGGCGTGGCCCCAGCGGCAAATGAGCCTCGCATAACCGGCAGGCCCGGATCTGTTCAAACAACGTATCGAGTCGGTTCATGCCCCGATAGTAACAGGATTTCCCCCTCTATCCTGCTTGTGAAAGTCTCAGAGGATACTTATCATGCGACCACAAATGTTTAATTTAATAAACGGAGAGAGATGAAGAACTGGATGGGCACCGGCAGCGCGGCCCTCTCATTCGTGCTGTGGGGCATGCTGCCCCTCTATTACCAGTTCATGCCAGAGGTCAACATGTGGGAACTGCTCTCCCACCGGGTCCTCTGGTCGGCGGTACTGCTGGGAACCCTCTTTTCCCTGCTCGGCTACCGGGTGCCCTGGGCACGCCTGCGCAGTGAACCCCGTCAGCTTTGCCTCATACTGCTGGCGGGCCCGGTCATGTCCATCAGCTGGTGCATGTTTACCTGGTGCCTGACTACGGGTCAGGTGCTGGCCACCAGCCTCGCCTTCTTCATGACGCCGCTGTTCAATATCGTGTTCGCAGTCCTCTTCCTCAAGGAGCGGCTCACCCCGCAAAAACATCTGGCGGTCGCCCTGGCGCTGGCGGGGCTGGCCTACATGCTGTTCTCCTACGGCCAGCTGCCCTGGTTCTCCCTCATCATGGGGGCCAACTTCGCCTTTTATGGCCTGCTCAAGAAGAAGGTTCACTACGATGCTGGCGTCAGCCTCTACCTCGAAGCCCTGGTCCAGCTGCCGGTTGCTCTGCTGATCATCGGCTGGCTTGCCCTGAACGGCATGAGCCAGTTTATGTCCGGTGACTGGGCCGAACGGCTGCTACTGATGGGCAGCGCCCCCGCCACCCTGCTGCCGGTGGGCCTGTTCTGCTACGCCGTGGCGCGCACCCGCATGAGCACTGTGGGGCTACTGCAATATATCGAGCCCAGCCTCGCCTTCCTGCTCGCCATCTTCTGGTTTGGCGAGACGGCCGATCCGGTGAAATCGGTGGGATTTGCCTTCGTCTGGGCGGGTCTGCTGGTGAGCCTGCTACCACTGCACAGGCTCAGGCGCGGTGCCGGCAACCCTGCTCAGGGTCTGCCACGATAGGATTCCAGGATGGCGTGCCACGCGGGATCCATGTCCATCTGCCCGGCGATGTCGTTCAGCCGGGCATGGAGATCGGCACGGGATTTGGGAACCAGAATATGGCGGGTATAGCTGGATTGGGGAAAGGGCGAGATGAACAGCTTGCCCTCATAAGCGTCATTGATGAAGAAAGACAGTGCCGAGCCCGGCACTAGGGTCACATCAATGCGGCCCCGTATCAGCAGGCTGAAATTGGTTTTGACCTTCTTGGCATCGTGGCGCACCAGCTCGCCCCGGGCCACAGCATCATCGATGCCTTGATAGCGATAGCCCTCTATGCCACCGAAGATCAGCCCCTTGAGTGAATCAGGGCCGCGATAGGTGACGGGTCTGGCCGCGCTGGAGATGAGCTCGTTGGTGTCGCGCATGACAGGGAAGGTCCACAGATAACGTTCGTGCTGGGGATCCCCCACCCAGACAGGATTGACCCAGGCCACCAGACCGTCGAAGCCAGGATCCGACATCTCCAGCGCCAATCTGGCCCGATTCACCAGCCAGAGTTCAAGCCTGGGTTCTCCGCCGAGCTGTTCATTGAGATACTTGACCAGATCCCGGCTCAGTCCCGTCTTCTCCCCTGTCATGAAAGGGGGATGCTGATGGTAATCATAGAGACGGATCGTCTCACCCAGAGCCGGGACCGACAACAGGCACCACAACCACAACCAGACTCGCATCGCACCTCCTTGGACTGCTCTTGAGTTTGGCACAGACAGATCGAATGAGAAACGCAGCGATGGACACAAAACCGACCAGCTCACCCCCACCCGGCCAATGGTCCCTCTATCTGGTGCGCACCGCAGCAGGCCTGCTCTATACGGGTATCAGCACGGATCCGATCAGGCGGTTGCGCCAGCACCAGAGCGGCAAGGGATCCCGCGCCCTGCGCGGCAAGGGGCCACTCACGCTGGTCTGGCAGCAGAGTGTGGGCGACAAGGGGGCGGCACTGCGACTCGAATACCGCCTCAAACAGCAGAGCAAGGCCTTCAAGGAGCGCCTGGTACGAGAGCCGGATGGCTGGGCCGACTGGAGTCAGCCTTGGCTGGCAGCGATTGACCCGGCAATGAAGAGGCCACAAAAAAGGCCACTGCGAGCAGTGGCCAAGGAAGGATCCGATAGCAGGGAGGCTTAACGGTAGGTATTGGGTTGTTTGCGCCGGTTGCTGATGAGCCAGCACACCACCAGCAGCACCAGCAACCAGGGCGCCAGCTTGATGATCAGAGCGAACATGCCGGCCAGCGCGCCAAACAGCACGAAGAGACCGCTCACCAGCAGCATGGCCAGCACGGTAAACCCGGCCAGCGCCATGGCCACCAACACCAGCATCAAGACAATAAATTCCAGCATGTTCTGCTCCTCGCAGGCTTCTCTTGCCGGCTGAATGACCCCAGGGTCAATCCAGCCAGCGCTTCAATTCACGATGGGGTGGCATGATCAGCACCGCCAGCAGATAGGCGGCCAGGGTCAGTGGCGGCATCAGGATCAGGGCAATCAGCGCCACTATCCGTACCGTCACCCTCGAGAGCCCCAGCCGGTTGGCAATACCGGCGCAAACCCCGGTCAACTTGCGATGAGCAAGGTCCTTCGGCCAGGGCGCCATGCTTATGCCCCCACCTTCTGACCCTTCAGTCGGGCCAGGTCGCGCTCAATCTCGTCGTTCAGTTCCAGCTCGCGGAACTGGGCCTCCAACGAAGGATTCTGCCCCAGGGTCGCCGCCTCCAGCTGAGCTTCCAGCTGATCGACCCGGCCCTGAAAACCGTCGAAACGAGCCATCAACTCATGCATGCGCTGGTTGTCGACCTGGGCGCGGGCCCGGATCCGGCTATGGGCGGTCTGTTCGCGCAGGGTCAGCATCTTCTGCTTCTCGCGGGCTTCGGTCAGCTTGGCGGCCAGCCGCTCGCTGTCGGCGGTGAGCTGGGCCAGCACCTCGGCTACCCGGACCTTGTCCTGTTCCAGCTGGTCACATTTTTTAGCCTCGGCCAGTTTTTCAGTGAGGGCGGCACGGGCCAGATCCTCACGTCCCTTCTGGATGGCGAGCTCGGCCTTGGCCGACCACTCCAGAACCTGGTGTTGCAGCGCCTGCTGGTGGCGTTCCAGCTGCTTCTGCTCGGCGATGACGCGGGCGGCCTGGGTTCTCATCTCGACCTGCACCTGCTCCATCTCTTCGATCATCAGTCGCAGCATCTTCTCCGGCTCTTCGCTCTTGTCGAGCAAGCTGTGCAGGTTGGCATTGATCACGTCGGTCAGGCGGCTAAATACGCTCATGGTCTGGCTCCTTGTTCATGGGGATGGCTATCTCTTCCCATAGCATTACAAGAGCCGTGCCAAGAAAATTTATTGTTTCTTTACAACTAGATGGGGATTTATCGGCAAGATGCAAGCAGGGTTTTCTGGTGAAATTTGCCAACAAGGTGGTGATTTTAACCAACAAAAAAGGGAGCCAGCGGCTCCCTCTATGTCGTCTTCCGTTCAGAGTCAGGCGGCTTGATGGCGACCCAGCTTGCTGTCCAGTTCGACCAGCTTGGCTTCCATCTGTGCACGGCAGTTGTCAGACAACTCGCGAATACCGGCAGCGCCATGCTCCTTGCTGCACACGGGCGGCAACATTTCCAGCAGCACTTCACCATTGTCCCAGCGGTTCAGGTCGATCTGGCCAAAGTAGCTGGAGCAAACGATGGGCACCACGGGCACCTCGGCCTGCACGGCGGTGTGGAAGGCGCCAGCCTTGAACGGCAGCAGGCCACGCCCCTTGGAGCGAGTACCTTCCGGGAACATCCAGATGGAGGTGCCATGATTCTTGATGCGATCCACCACCTGGCCTATGGTGCCGATGGCACGGGAGCGGTTGGAGCGATCGATCAGCACGTTGCCTGAGAGCCAGAAGAGCTGGCCGAAGAAGGGCAGCCACAGCAGACTCTTCTTGCCGACCGCCACCACGCCGGGCATGACAGCACCTGTCACGGTGAAGATGTCGAAATTGCTCTGGTGATTGCAGACGTAAACCGCCGGGCCGAGCGACTTTACCTCGTCCGGTATGGTTACCTTGACCTTGAGCCCGAGCAGCGGGCAGATCGCATGGTACATGCGGGCGAAAACAAAGACGTTGTTGGGATGACGCGGACGCACCAGACAGAGCAACAGACCAAACACGAACCAGAAAACGAGCAGCAGGGTAAGCAGCAGCACACGGGCAAGTTTGAGCATCGAACACCTCGGATTTTAACTTGGCGCAGTATACTGGTCCCCCTTTTAGCGAACAAGCGTTCGCCAAACAGAACCGCCCACCACGATGTGCACAGATGGTCGCATCGAATTCTGCTGACTTGCTCCTGTCATGGTTGATCGATAGGATATGCACCATTCAACAGGGTAGGGCTAGCATGATTTTGCGACAACGCGTGGCGACAAGACTCCTGCTGCTGGTCTGCATTCTGGTGCTCAACTGTGCGGCCCAGCCGCTGGCCCGGCTGGCTCAACTCGATCAAGCCCTCAGTTGCCAGGTTCAACTCCTCCCCTCTTCCGGTGTCGATGCCGACGATGCGCAGCCAGCGACGCCTCAGCCAAGCAGTTGCCAGCTCAATGGCAAGTGGCTCAGTGCCGCCAGCCTGCTCTGTGTCGAACAGATCTTCTTTGCCATCGCCTTCGTGATTGCCCTGCTGGCGCCGTTGTCGCGGCGCTCGCCTGCCTTGCCCCCCCCTCGCAACATATCTCCGCCTGAACGGCGACTACATCTTACTTTCTGCGTCTGGCGAGAATGAGTTAGCGGCGGTTATCTACCCCTGACTTTCATTTTCAAGAGACAACAA
>NZ_CAWNYS010000271.1:0-4587 GCF_963878295.1 Aeromonas sp. HMWF014
ATTGGGTACTATAGGCCTGTTTAGCCTTAGGCAAAGAACACAAAGCACTGCATCGAGTGAAAACAGTGAGATGATATATGATACAGACTTTTTCGGGAATGAATTATAAAGCTTTTGATGAATTTTCAATGGATATAAAACCATTAACAATCCTTTTAGGGGCAAATAGTTGCGGGAAAAGTTCAATAATAAATGGGCTTTTGATGTTTTCCCAAACAGCGGACTCCGTATCATCGTCTGAGTCGCCATTGAAAATAAATGGTATGCAGATTGGAATGGGGGACTCTCTGAATATTATAAAAAATAAGAACCCTGATAACAAACTTACCTTTTCATTCTCCTTCAATCCAGAGGGTTCAAGAAAACTAAAATCACAACTGGCGGGTCTAAAGCATACCACGATTGATAATTACCTGTCTCTGGCTAGATATATAGCAAGGGTTTCTAGGAATTATATTTCGACAAATGACGACATAACAAGATTGATCTATGACAAAGTGGAGTATTTTTTCTATCCGACGGAAAGCTTTAACTCCAGCGAACTTAAAGATGTGCAAAAATCGCTTGTTCATACATTTTTTAAATATAGAGAAAATGAAAGTAAGATAAAGGCTAACGTAAAGTCTACCCGTTTACTTTCGACAGTTGATATGCTTTCCATTTCTAGCCTTAAAGATTGTTTCAATGCACTATCAAATTGGACAATAAACAATATTACCCCAGTAAAGATAACGTACGAGTTTTCATATTCAAAGGGGGATAGTGGCGTAGTCATTTCTAAGTTCAAATGCACAAACAAAGTAGGGAAGATAATTATTTGTGTAGAGAGGAAGCATAGTCGGGTGAAGATTTCTTCCGATGTATTTGAAGATAGGCCGCTCGCTCGCGCCAAAACTGAAATATTAAATGGAGTTAACTTTAATAGTTTCTCATTCATCAGTGCTGTCAGAAAAGATGAGAAATCATTTCCGATGCAACCTCTAGGAAAAGATCCATATGCATCATTGATATTAAAGATGATTGAAATGTCTACCTCTAACCTCATATCATCACTATCTGGGATAAATATAAATCACGTTAGTCCATTACGTGCATTTCCACAGCGATATTATTTGTTAGATAAATCAGCTCAGCATGTAAAGTTAAACTCTCTTGATGGCTCAGAGTTAGCTGAAATTCTGAAAAAGCACCCCATTATTAGAGATAAAATAAATCTTCTTCTTGCTCAATTTAACATTGCAATTGAAATAGAAAAAGTTAACGACATTATACATAAAATAGTGGTAAACCAAGACACTGTTCATCTTGAGCTAACCGATGTGGGTTTTGGGATTTCACAGGCTCTCCCAATATTAGTGCAGGCATATCTCTCCCCTAAAAATTCCATAACAATTATTGAACAACCAGAAATACACCTCCATCCTAAAATGCAGGCGTGGTTGGCGGATGCATTAATATCAATAGCGATTTATGATGAGAAAAAATTTATCATTGAAACTCATAGCGAGGCATTAATTAGACGGGTCAGACTAAGGATAGTAGATCCTGAAAATAAGCTGACAGTAGATGATGTCAATATATATCATGTCGAAAAGAAAAAAATCAACCAGGATTCGTCACAATTAACTAGAGTTGAAATAAATGAACTTGGGGATATAGAATGGCCATCAGGATTCATGGATGTTGAAATTAATGACACTCTTATGATCCAGAAAATGAAATTTGAAAATTATAAGAGAGCACACTAATGCCCAGTGCCCTATGTTTATGTCCTGAGTTCGTCAGCAATAACATTCAGGATCCTTGTGCTTATGCAAGCATTTTTATCGGAAATATAATAAATACAGATTGCCAGATAATTATAGACTCATCTGGTCGGTTAGAATATGAATATACCAATGCCGTTAAAGATAACGAAACTGCATTTGAATTCTATAAGGCTTGGTGGGGTGTTCTTTCGTCCACAAGGGATGGTAAAGTATTGCCGGTAAACGTTAATGCAGACGGCAGTAAAAGCTATTTTGATGTGGTCTATGATGTGATATCAGTTGCAAATACAACGTTCAATAAATCTATCGTTGCTCATAGCAATAATGATTATGGACAATATATTTCTGAGTTGAGGAGGCAGCGAATAGATTTAATTAACCTTCAAAACATACCATCATACACGTTACCTAATCTTAATAAAAAAGCCGTGACATTTGATGGTGTAGATAAGGACCTTGAATGGGTACTTCATCGCCTAGTTAGGGCTCATGGAGTCGGTAATTCTGAAAATGAAAAGAATGATTTCATTAGAAATATGATGTTGGCAAAAGATTATTTTATCATTGATCAAACAAGAGAGGGGGACTCTGCTACTGGTATTGATGCGGGTGAAATAGACCTTTTGATTAATGATGAATATGGATACTTGTTTACTATCATTGAGGCGTTGAAGTTATCATCTGTTGAATCAAATAAAATAAAATTTCACTATGAAAAACTTTTGAATAATTATAATCCGCTGGCCATCAATAGAACTTTTTTGGTTTCGTATTTTGATGGGGATAATTTTTTGTCTTGGTGGGAAAAGTATAAAACATTGGTGGAGGAGCTGAGTCCGGAAGACATTGGTCTACCTGATTCAGTAATAACAAATGGAGTTGAGGAAATAGCAACTAAATTCATTCACATGAAAAAATGTGTGCACCACTTTTTAGATAATGGCAGGGCGTTTTCATGTATACATTATGCAGTTAAAGTGGCTAGTCGCAGAAAATAAAGCCATACCTATAGAATAAAAACATACCTCACTTGGCTGGTGAGGTATGTTTTAAATGTAAATTATCAGATGCTATTTGTTGTATTTTTTTACAAAAGACACTTATTCTCACGGTTAACATATACTTTTATCGCTGCTTAAATGCAAGATTGATGGTTCGCTTAGGTTGCGAGTTCAACATGTGAGATTCTTGGTACTTGTCATATATAAAACGATACGTAGGTATAACAGCATCTGCGCTCTTTTACTCCCGCTTATACGCTCTCTTTGCCATTTTTTTAAAATCAAGATACCGAAAAATTAAGACTTATTGAACATACAAATAGCGGAGACGTTACCATAAATTCCCCTACAAGGCCATTAAGTAACATCTATAACGTAGCTAAGAGCATTTCCATCTACATAGTTGAGGGTGAGCCTTGGACCCCGAGAAGAAGTCATGGACAGAGCTGCGCCACGGAATTCGCGCTCTTCCGCTCCCGCCTGCGTGCTCCGTATAGAAAAATTTTTCCAAAAATGGATAGCTGTAAAACCCTATGCCAGAGCCCGCCAGCGCTGGGCTTGGCGGCTAAAATCCGAACTGAAAACAGTGAACATGCTTTCACTGTTTTACCGTTTTTGATGTGTTGTGATGGCGCCGGGGATAAAAAGGCAATAAAAATGCCGCCCGTAGGCGGCATCTGGTAAACGCGGATATTAAATCAGGAAGTCATCCAGGCTCTTGCCTTGCTCAACTTGCGCAGCGATGGCCTTTGGCATACGACCCTGACCGGTCCAGGTTTTTTCCTGGCCATCTTCTTGATATTTGTATTTGGCCGGGCGTGGTGCTCGTTTGGCCTTATTGCCAGCTTTGGCTGATAAGACTGGGGCTGCGTGACTGACCAGGTCACGGGGGTCGACACCGGCTTGTTTCAGCAGCTCGGAGAACTCAGCAAGCTTACGTTGATGCTCTGCTTGCTCGGTACGCTCTTTCTCGGTGGATTCAAAGCGCTCTGTATAAACCTGCTCGAATTTTTCTTTCGCTTCTTCCAGCTGTTCAAATGGCAGCTCGCGTAGGGCCACACGAAGACTACGGATGTTCAGCAGTGTTTTAAGAAATTCGTTCATGGCATCCCCATTAAATGGCTGATTAAGGTGATCATCAATTTCAGGGGGAACATACCATAAAAAATTGGAATGTATATATAAATGTTATTCGGATAATGGGGAAATAAAAAATACTGGCCCAGTGGCGTGGGTAAAGTAATGTTTTTCATCTTGCCCATGACACAAGGGGGCAAGCGCAGCGGCGCCACATGGGTTATCAGGTTTGCGTTGATGAGAGAATTTCCGACGAGACGGGGCTTTGCTCATCTGCTCTCAATGTGGTTAACGGGTGGATATTGCATGAAACAAATCCGTTTGTTTCATTTCATGACACTCGTTTTAAAAAACAGCGCAGGGTGTTTTTTTAATGGCTCACATCATCTGGCGATCAGGTCGGCGATCAGGCCAGCACTCAGGCCGGCACTATGGCCAGCACCAGACAGTCGGGTTCGCTGATGCGAAAGCGCACGTTGAGATCGAACAAGCGTACCCCGTACTCCTTGTCGTCCGGCTTGCCCTTCTTGTAGGCAGGACGGGGATCCTGGGCCAGCACTTCGCTCACCAGCAGGCGCAGCTCGGGATGGGCCTTGAGCCAGGGTTGCAGCTGTTGCTCCGCCTCCGGGCTAAAGCGCACCGCCAGCGGCGGGGTGGGGGCATGGGGGGCAAAGCCACCACGGGCATCAGGCAGGCTGTCGGCATAGGGGATATAGGGCTTGATGTCGACGATGGGGGTG
>NZ_CAWNYS010000272.1:0-1670 GCF_963878295.1 Aeromonas sp. HMWF014
GATTGTGTTTGCGAACAAGAGATTATCCATGGCCCATGACAACGCTCCTCGCCTCGAGCCCGCCTGTTTCATCCCCGTTACTGGGCAAGCTGGTTCGGCCTTTCCCTGCTCTGGCTGCTGGCCTTGCTGCCGTGGCACAGCCAGATGTGGCTGGGCCGCCAGCTCGGCCGCCTCGCCGCCAAGATACTGAAGTCACGGGTGAAAATTGCCCGTCGCAATCTGGAACTGGCGATGCCGGAACTGACCCGAGATGAACGGGAAAAACTGCTCAAAGCAAACTTCGAGAGCGTCGGCTGCGCCATCTTCGAGGTGGGCATCGCTTGGTTCTGGCCAGACTGGCGGATGCGCAACCTGATGAAGGTGGAAGGGGAAGAGCACGTCATCGCCGCCATGGAAAAGGGTCAGGGCATGCTGCTGCTCTCCTGCCATTTTTTGACGCTGGAGCTCAACGCCCGCTGTTTCGGTCTGGTACGCCCCGGCGTGGGGGTCTATCGCCCCAACACCAATCCGGTGCTGGAGTATGCCCAGTACCACGGCCGCTGCGCCTCCAACAAATATCTGGTGGACCGGATGGACGTGAAGGGGATGATCAAGGCGCTGCGCAACGGCGACGCCCTCTGGTACGCGCCGGATCACGACTACGGCTCCCACGCCAGCGTGTTCGTGCCCTACTTCGCGGTAGAGCAGGCGGCGACCATCACAGGTACCGCTACGTTGGCGCGGGTGAAAAACACCGTCACCCTGCCCTGCTACAACATCCGCACCAGCGAGGGTTACACCCTGCATATCGGGGCGCCGCTCGCCGACTACCCATGCGGTGACGAGATGGCAGATGCCGCCCGCGCCAACCGCGAGATTGAAGCCGCCGTGCGCAAGGCGCCGGAGCAGTACATGTGGCTCCATCGCCGTTTCAAGACCCGGCCCAATCCGGATGACGCTGGCTACTACTGAGTCAGAAAGGGATGAAAAAACCGCCGCGAGGCGATTTGTGATGACCTGCAGTCCGGAAAGAGTTTTCATTCGTGGCTGCATATTTAATGAGTGACAGTGCCGAGCCGCGGGTCAGGCCCCGCCAGGAACAATAAAACGAACGAAGGGAAGCGAACATGAAAGCCACTCTTTTAGTGAGCGCCCTGTGCGCATTGACAGGTTGCAGTCACCAGACCCAGAGCCCGCACCTCACCCCTCTCCCCCTGAGCGATATCACGGATGTGAATGCCCACTGGAGCCCTCTCGGCAGGAACGAATCCCGCTACCCCAAGGAAGCCATACTGGCCGAAAAAATGGGGTGTACCTCGCTCGAGTACGTGATCAATGCAGCAGGCCGGGCCGAGCAGATCCGCATGCTGACACCCAGTGAGGACGCATTCAGCGAGGCCGCCATGGAGACGCTGCAACAGTGGCAATGGCAGGCAACCGCCGCCAATCCGGGCCATCTCCCCGTCAAATCCCAAACCCGGTTCGAATTCTGTATCGAGCATAACGGCCAGCCCTGTGACACCCGCGGACTGGCGCAGCGCTGCCCGGGTGAGGACATGGTTCGCAGCACGGGGAAAGTCTACACCCAGGTCTGAGCACAGCCCCCATGGCGGTACATCCCACATGAAAAAGGTGAGCTAACGCTTAATGCCGATCAGTTAAGGATCCATTGACCGATCCTTCTGATGTGT
>NZ_CAWNYS010000273.1:0-1692 GCF_963878295.1 Aeromonas sp. HMWF014
ACCCACAACCTTCCACCCTGTGATCCCGCCCACAAAACCGCCAGCCAACGTGCCACCGCTAAGCCAATGCGCACGTTTTGTGCAGTACCAACGTCCATGGGTGCGCACCCGGGGTGGCCATCCACGCCGATCCTGCCTGCCCGCGCACAAGGTCTGCGCTCGCATCCCCGCCCAGCCCATAATCCCTGAGCGGGGTGGCCAGCCCCATCTTGCCCGGCCGTGCCGCTCGGGCCGCAAGGAGTGATGTATTCATGAACCAGACCAATGCCCCCGGGACGACCACCTGCCGCCCCGTCGATGAAGTGGAACGCATGCTCCCCCCTGGCCAGCTCTTTACCCTGGGTTTGCAACATGTGCTGGTGATGTACGCCGGTGCCGTGGCGGTGCCGCTGGTGATCGGCGGCAGCCTGGGGCTGCCCAAGGCACAGATCTCCTACCTCATCAGCTCTGATCTGTTCTGCTGCGGTATCGTCACCCTGCTGCAGTGTCTGGGGATAGGCCGGTTTGCCGGGATCAGGCTGCCCGTCATCATGTCGGTCACCTTCGCCGCCGTCATGCCCATGCTGGCCATCGGTGCCAACCCGGATCTGGGGCTGACCGGCATCTTCGGTGCCACCATCGCCGCCGGGATCATCTCCACCCTGCTGGTTCCCCTGGTCGGCCGCCTGATGCCACTCTTTCCGACCGTGGTGACAGGTGTGGTCATCACCTCCATCGGGATCAGCATCATGCAGGTGGGGATCGACTGGATGGCGGGGGGCAAAGGCAATCCCGAGTACGGCAGCCTGCGCTACATAGGCACCAGCTTCCTGGTGCTCGCCTTCATCTTGCTGGTGACCCGCTTCACCAAAGGCTTTTTCAGCAATATCTCTGTGCTGCTCGGCATACTGTTCGGCTTTGTCATCGCCATCGGCATGGGCGAGGTGAACCTGACCGGCCTCGATGAGGCAGCCTGGTTTGCCCCCATAGTGCCGTTCGCATTTGGCTGGCCCACCTTCGATCCCATCTCCATCGCGACCCTCACCGTCATCATGCTCATCACCTTCATCGAATCCATGGGGATGTTTCTGGCCCTCGGCGACATAGTCGGCCACCCGGCCACCCGGGGCGACATAGTGCGAGGGCTGCGGGTAGACGGCATAGGCACCGTCATCGGCGGCATCTTCAATAGTTTTCCCCACACCTCGTTTTCCCAGAATATCGGGCTGGTCAGCGTGACCGGGGTGTCGAGTCGCTGGGTCTGCGTCATGTCGGGGGGGATACTGCTCGCCTTTGGCCTGATCCCCAAGATGTCACTGATGGTCGCCTCCATTCCCCCCTTTGTGCTCGGCGGCGCCGGCATCGTCATGTTCGGCATGGTGCTGGCCACCGGCATTCGCATCCTGGCGCGGGCCGATTACAACTGCAATCGTCACAACCTCTATATCGTCGCCATCAGCTTAGGCGTCGGCATGATCCCCACCGTCTCCGGCCACTTCTTTCAGCACTTTCCCGCCGTGCTGCAGCCGCTGCTGCACAGCGGTATCCTGCTGGCGACCCTGAGCTCAGTGCTGCTGAATCTCTTCTTCAACGGCTACCAGCCGGATCTCAGCCACCAGCCCAGACCCCTGCTGGTGGGCCCGGTACGGCCAGTCGACCCCCAACCATAAAAAAGGCTATGTCCCAATTACGTGTTGCATGGGGCGCCCCAGC
>NZ_CAWNYS010000274.1:0-1171 GCF_963878295.1 Aeromonas sp. HMWF014
CGGCAATCCGTTCGCCCTGGCGAGTCGTCAGTTTCAATGGCTGTTTCATCCTGGCTCCTTGGGTTAAAAGGCAGAGGTCTGACCTCATTGCGCCACATCTTAACAATCCACTCACAAATTTCATACGGCTGATTGAAACTTAATTGGCCCCATCTTTGCCCCCTCCCTCGCCCTCGGGGGCCAACTGGAGTATAAAAAGAGCAACCTCCATAAAAACAACGGGTTCATCACATGGCAGCAGCCGAGTTCAGACAGCTTGGGGACTATCTTGGCAGTCAAATTCTGGGACAGGGAGCACTGATAGAAGGGCTGCTGATCGCCCTGCTATGTGAAGGACATGTGTTAATCGAAGGCGCCCCCGGTCTTGCCAAAACCCGCGCCGTCAAGGCGCTGGCCGGGGCCGTGGAGGGGCGTTTCGCCCGCATCCAGTTTACCCCCGACCTGCTGCCTGCCGATCTCACCGGCAGCGAGGTGTTTCACCCGCAAGACGCCAGCTTCGTGTTCCAGCCCGGCCCCCTGTTCAACCACCTGGTGCTGGCGGACGAAATCAACCGGGCCCCCGCCAAGGTGCAATCCGCGCTGCTGGAAGCCATGGCCGAGCACCAGATAACAGTGGGCAAGAAGAGTTGGCGCCTGCCACCGCTGTTCATGGTTGCGGCGACCCAAAACCCCATAGAGCAGGAAGGGACCTACCCGTTGCCGGAGGCCCAGCTCGACCGCTTCCTGCTCAAGCTGCTGGTGGAGTACCCCAGCCCTGCCATGGAGCTCGCCATCTTGCAACTCAACGCCCGCGGCGAACAGCTGACGCCACCGCCAGTCACCCTGAGCCAGGCCGACCTGCTGGCGGCCCGCTCAGCGGTACAGGCAGTCCAGATGCAGGGGCGACTCGAGCACTATCTGGTGCAATTGGTGTGCGCCACACGCCCGGACAGTGGCCTGTGCCCCGAGCTTGCGCCCCTTATCGCCGTGGGTGCCAGCCCCAGGGCCAGCATAGGTCTGGCCCGCGCCGCCCGCGCCAAGGCTTGGCTCGCCGGACGGGACTTCGTGCTGCCGGAAGACATACAACAACTGGCGCCGGCCATACTGCGCCACCGCCTCATTCCCAGCTATCAGGCACTGGCAGACAACCTGGACAACGACATCCTGATCGCCCGACTACTGGACGCAATAC
>NZ_CAWNYS010000275.1:0-4047 GCF_963878295.1 Aeromonas sp. HMWF014
CTCCAGATAGAAGGCGCGCACGAAACGCACCACTTCCCAGTGGGGCTCCTCAAGCACTATGCCTTCCTGCTCGGCCAGCACCTGCGCCAGCTCCTCGCACCAATCGCTGCTGTTGAGCAGGTAGCCCTTGGCATCTGTTTCGATGCTGCGGCCGTTGAATGCCAGCTGATGTTTTTCAGACATAAGGGGCTCCTCGCAAAGGGGGCTATCAGGATTGGGCGGGCATGGTAGCGCCTTGCTCCCCGCTGAGCAACCGGCTCTCGTTGGCCAGGGTAAGCAATTCGTCTGCCAGCTGGCTGATGAGGGCGAGCTGCTGGGTCAGCATCAGCTGCTCCTCGCTGCTGTCCGGGGTGATGACAGGGCACTGGCCCTCGATCTGCGCCGGCATCTCCCCTGCCAGGTGACCGGCGGCGCGCTCCAGGGTATGGCTCAGGTGGCGGCTGATCTCGTCGAGCTCGCCTATGGCTTCCAGCTTGTCGCGATGGGCGCCCAGCGCCGAGATGTAGGAGAGCAGGGCGTGGTTGCGCCAAGTGAGGGTGAAGCAGAGATCGAGGAAACGGCGACGTTTCTGTGGCTCCACCAGCATGCTCTGCCAGGCCATGGCCAGCTCGCTGTCGGCCAGATGGGCGCTCTTACGGGCCACCCGGTAGTCGATGGATTCATCCCGTTGCTGTTGCAGACTGGCGAGCACGGCCGCCAGATAGCGGGCGTTGGCTGACAGGGAGTTGGCAATGAGCGTCGGCAGCCGCTTGTACTGCCAGTCCGGCCACAGCCAGGCCACCAGGGCATAGGAGAGCAGGCAGCCGAGGAAGGTGTCGAGCATGCGCGGCCCCAGAATGGCAAAACCAATACCATCCAGCAGGTTGAATGCCATCAGCACATAGAGGGTGATGAAGCAGACGGCGGCGCTGTAGTTGCTGCGCACCTGGGTGAAAAACAGGAAGGCGGCCAGCCCCATGACCACCAGCTGGACGTGTAGTTCAGGGAACAGCCAGAGCACGGGGATCCCCACCAGCAGGCCGGCGAAAGTGCCGAGCATGCGCTGCACCAGCCGGCGACGGGTGGCACTGTAGCTCGGCTGGCAGACGAACAGTACCGTCAGCAGGATCCAGTAACCCTTGTCCAGATTGAATGCTTGCAGTATGCCGTAGCCCACCACCAATCCGAGCGACAGGCGCAGGGCGTGGCGAAACACCATGGAGTTCGGGGTCAGATGCTGCTTGAGTTGGGTCAGCAGCGGCAGGCGGGGCGGGCGCGCCAGGGCTGGCAGGCTAGCCTGTGCCAGGGTCGGGTTTTGTAGCTCCTCGGCACTGGCCAGCAGCTGGTTGATGCTGGTCAGGGTACGGCGCAGGAACTTCATCGGCGTCAACAGTGTCTTGGGATAGTGCTGCTTGAGGTGGGTGAACTCCAGCTGATCGCCGAGGGCCTCCAAAGTCCAGTGGATGCGCTTGTTGTGGGCGTAGGGCTTGTGCACCAGGATGGCGTAACCGAGCCGCTGGCACGCCTCCGACAGTTGCAGGAACACCTCCTGAAATCCGTCGAGGACGATTCCTTGCTTGAGTTCGGCTTCCAGCTTGCTGTAGGGGTAGTGGCTGGAGGTGGCCCGCTCGTGGATCTCCAGCGCCAGCAGGTAGAGGCGCAGCAGGCTGGCAAGCTCGGGCGCCGCCTGATGACGGGTGCTCAGGCGGGCGTTGAGTGCCGACTTGGTGAGGGTCAGCGCATTGACCAGATTGATGTTGAGCTGGGCCAGATTGTGGCGAATGGCCTGGGCGCCGTGTTCGTCCGCCGGAAAGAAGCGGGATTTCTCCAGTAAATAGCGACCGAGGGCAAAGTAGCTCTGGGCAAGCTGCTCGTGCAACGTCTTGTAGGGCAGCAGCCAGAGCCAGATGAGGGAGACCAGACCGTACCAGAGTGCGCCCGCGCCGAGCGCCAGCGGCTGGTAGAAGAGATCAGGCGCCTTGGCGGCCCCCAGCATGGTGTAGATGGCGATGAGCAGGGAGCCGAAGCTGATGGTGGCGTACCGCTGACCGAGGGCCCCCACCATCACGAAGATGAAGGTCGACCCGGCCAGCCCAAGGGTAAACAGCCAGGGTGTCGGGAAGAGGTACTGCACGCAGAAGGAGGCAAACAGGAAGCAGATCAGCGTCATACCGAGGTTCTTGACCCGGCCCCACAGGCTGTCGTCGGTTTCGGCAATGGCGCCGGCCACCACCCCGAGGGAGAGCAGCACTGTGAGCTGGATGTCGCCTGTTGCCAGGGTGAAGGCAAGCAGCCCCACCATGGCCAGCAACACCTTGAGGGCGAAATAGATGTGACTGTCAGTCAGCAGTCGGCGTAACAAACCAGAAAAGTCCATGGGCATGCTAGGCACCACCCTTGAGCGAAGCAAAATCGATGTGACTGTCAGTCAGTAGTCGGCGCAGCAGGCCAGAAAAATCCATCGGCATGAGACAAGAGCAACCCTTGAACGAAACGAGAACGGGATACTAACCCGCCAAGCGCGAAGCGGCCCTGATTTGGATCAGGGCCGCTTCGCTTCATATCCTTGATTTACAACTTATTCTGACAGAAACAGGCATCAATAAAAACCCCGCCGAAGCGGGGTTGTTTATCAGTTGCGGTTGCCGCCAAGCAGGCTCAACAGGCTCAGGAAGATGTTGTAGATGGAAACATACAGGGTCACGGTGGCAGAGATGTAGTTGGTCTCGCCGCCCCGGATGATCTGCTGGGTGGTCAGCAGTATGGCACCGGAGGAGAACAGCATGAACATGGCGGACAGGGCCAGGCTCAGGGCGCTCATCTGCAGGAAGATGTTGGCGACCATGGCCACCAGCAGCACCCAGAAACCGACGAACAGCATGCCGCCGATGAAGGAGAGGTCACGCTTGGTGGTCAGGGCGTAGGCAGACAGACCAAAGAAGGTCAGCGCTGTGCCGCCCAGAGCCGTCATCACTATCTCACCACCACCATTGTTCATGTACATGTTGATGATGGGGCCCAAGCTGTAGCCGAGCAGGCCGGTCAGGGCGAAGGTGAATACCAGCCCCATGCCGTTTTCGCGGTTCTTTTGGGTCAGGAACATCAGACCGTACACACCGATAAGGAACACGGCCCAGTGCAGGGGCGGCATGTTCATCATGGTGGCAACCCCGGCCACAACGGCAGAGAAGCCAAGAGTGAGGGAGAGCAGCATATAGGTGTTGCGCAGTACCTTGTTGGTATCGCGAGCGGCACTCTGGGTGCCAGTAAGGATAGAACGGGTATCCATCTTGGGTGTCCTCTTGATTTCCGGTTGAGGCGGCAGATTCCGCTTCATTATAGTATTGTATGCACTGAAGGTGGGGATGACGAGCGCTGATTTCAAGCGCTATCCCAGCCTGTTGTCCCCCACTATCCCAGAACAAATATGTATTGCATATGAACAAGGGCTTGACGTAGTATGCTCGCCGTTCGGAGGGGTGGCAGAGCGGCTGAATGCACCGGTCTTGAAAACCGGCGATGGGCGACCATCCGTGGGTTCAAATCCCACCTCCTCCGCCATCTATATAGCCCAACTGATTGATTCGGTTGGGCTTTTTTGTATCTGTGATTTTTGTATACCACTCGGTGCGCCATTGAATGTTGGCTGGCACGCTATCTCGCTGAACTGTTTTGGACAGATTACAACAGTCACCTCTTTGTACCGCAGAACCTTCTCACCACAAGCCGTGGTCGATATCGATTATTGAACATGATTGGACGAAGCCCATGTTGGGTGTCATAGGAGGCTTCACCTTTAAGGGGAGGCTAGTTAACACATGTGATGTGCAATTGGTTCTAACACTGGTATCCCTGCATAGGGGCAAATTGCGACACTACGGCAGCTCGTAGTTTATCCACTGGATATGTGGTGGCATGTCGCACAGAGGGGGAGCAGGTCCCTTATGGTATCAACCTCATAGGTTTCGCCAATAGTAGATATTGGAGTGAGATGGTGAACGTGGAGAAGAAAGGGCCCATGGGCCTAATGCCAGTCAGTTAAGCCTGACTGGCATTGTTTTTATTTGT
>NZ_CAWNYS010000276.1:0-6526 GCF_963878295.1 Aeromonas sp. HMWF014
TTCATGCCCCGCTCACCCTGTTTGGCAGGCTGGAGCGGGCGCCGGATGGGCTGGATCTCAAGCGGGGTGGCCTCTTCCCTCTGGTGCACGGCATCCGCATGCTGGCGCTGGAAGCGGCCATTCTGGAGACCTCCACCCTGGGGCGCATCGAGGCGCTGGTGGCGTGCGATCGGCTCAGTGCCAGCTATGGCAGCAATCTGGCGGAGGCGTTCCGGCTCTTTATCCGCTTGAGGCTGCGCAGCCAGCTCAAGGGGGGGGACAGCCGGGTGCAGATAGGTGAGCTCAGTCACGGCGAGCGGGATCTGCTGCGCCAGGCGCTGCATCAGGTGAAGAAGTTCCAGCAGTGGCTCACCTTGCACTTTCGTCTGAGACAATAGGCATGTGGAACCACTGGCGACGCCGTTGGCTTGGTCGCGCTTTCCGTGAGGGGGAGTTCGCTCCACTCTTCACCCTACCGCCGGGCGATGAGCGGATCGCCCTCGATTTCGAGACCACCAGCCTGGATCCCGAGCGGGCGGAGATAGTCTCCATCGGCGCAGTGCGCATCCAGGGCAACCGGCTGATCACCGGAGAGGCTCTCTCCTTGCGGGTGCAAACGCCCGCCAGTCTGAGCACGCAGTCTGTGGTGATCCACGGCCTGCGTCATCAGGATCTGCAACAGGGATTAACGTTGGAAGCCGCGCTGCGCCAGCTGCTCGACTTTATCGGCCCGCGCGAACTGGTGGGTTATCACATCGCCTACGACCTGCGCATTCTCAACCTGGCCTGCCAGAAACTGTGGGGGCTAACCCTGCCCCAGCAGGGCATAGAGGTGAGCCGCCTCTATCACGACAGCCTCTATCGGCGCTATCCCGACGCCGCCATAGACCTGCATCTGGCCGCCATCTGCCAGCATCTGGCATTGCCCCCCCTGCCCGTTCACGACGCCCTGAGTGACGCCATCACGGCCGGCCTCATCTACCTGCGTCTGGCTCAAGGCAGCCCATTGACTTATCCCAAAGTCTAATTGCCCACAAGCAACATTTAATTCACATTTCAGTTACGTGAGCAGGTCTGCTGCTCGGTAGGGACCTCCCTTCATCCACCGCTGACACTCAATGTCATGGAGCACTGCAATGGAACAGCAAACTTATCTCAGGATCCAGCAAGATCCCAACTTCCAGGAGCTGATCGCCAAGCGTCAGCGCTTCGCCTGGACCCTCTCCATCCTGATGCTGGGGCTCTACCTGGCCTTCATCCTGCTCATCGCCTTTGCCCCCGACTGGCTCGGTACCCCCTTGAGCGAAGGCTCCACCATCACCCGTGGCATCCCGGTCGGGGTGGGGCTGATCCTTGCCTCATTCGTGCTGACCGGCATCTATGTGTTCCGGGCCAACGGCGAGTTTGACGAGCTGAACCAGAAGATCCTCAAGGGAGTACAGTCATGAAAGGCAAGTCTCTGCTGTTGCTGGCCTCGCTGGCCTCTTTCCCCCTGCTGGCGGCCGACGCGCTGACCGGTGAAGTCCATCGCCAACCCCTCAACATCTCGGCCATCGTCATGTTCGTGATCTTCGTGGCGGGCACCCTGTTCATCACCTACTGGGCCTCCAAGCGCAACCGCTCGGCCTCCGACTACTATGCTGCCGGCGGCCGCATCACCGGCTTCCAGAACGGGCTGGCCATCGCCGGTGACTACATGTCCGCCGCCTCCTTCCTCGGCATCTCGGCCCTGGTCTACACCTCAGGCTACGATGGCCTCATCTACTCCATCGGCTTCCTGGTGGGCTGGCCCATCATACTGTTCCTGATCGCGGAGCGGCTGCGTAACCTCGGCAAATATACCTTTGCCGACGTGGCCTCCTACCGTCTCAAGCAGACCGAGGTTCGCACCCTCTCCGCCAGCGGCTCTCTGGTGGTGGTCGCGCTCTACCTGATCGCTCAGATGGTGGGAGCAGGCAAGCTCATCGAACTGCTGTTCGGCCTGCAATATCACGTCGCCGTGGTGCTGGTCGGCATACTCATGGTGCTCTACGTGCTGTTTGGCGGCATGCTGGCCACCACCTGGGTGCAGATCATCAAGGCGGTAATGCTGCTCTCCGGTGCCAGCTTCATGGCCATCATGGTGATGAAATCGGTCAACTTCGATATCGGCGCTCTGTTCAGCGAAGCGGTCAAGGTGCACGAGAAAGGGATCGCCATCATGAGCCCGGGCGGTCTGGTCGCTGACCCCATCTCCGCCATCTCGCTGGGCCTGGCCCTAATGTTCGGCACCGCCGGCCTGCCCCACATATTGATGCGTTTCTTCACCGTGAGCGATGCCAAGGAAGCGCGCAAAAGCGTGTTCTACGCCACCGGCTTCATCGGTTACTTCTACATACTGACCTTCATCATCGGCTTTGGCGCCATCCTGCTGGTCAGCACCAACCCGGCCTTCAAGGATGCCACCGGCGCCCTGCTGGGCGGCACCAACATGGCGGCCATTCACCTGGCCGATGCGGTCGGTGGCAGCCTGTTCCTCGGCTTCATTTCGGCCGTCGCGTTCGCCACCATACTGGCGGTGGTCTCTGGCCTGACCCTGGCGGGCGCCTCGGCTGTCTCCCACGATCTCTATGCCAGCGTCATCAAGAAGGGCAAGGCCAACGAAACCGACGAGCTGCGCGTCTCCAAGTACACCACTGTGGTGCTGGGGGTGGTCGCCATTGGTCTGGGGATCCTGTTCGAGAAGCAGAACATCGCCTTCATGGTGGGTTTGGCCTTTTCCATCGCGGCCAGCTGCAACTTCCCGGTGCTGTTCCTCTCCATGTTCTGGTCACGCCTGACCACCCGTGGCGCCGTCTACGGTGGCTGGCTCGGGCTGATCAGTGCGGTCAGCCTGATGATCCTGGGCCCGACCGTGTGGGTGAAGGTGCTGGGCCATGCCCAGGCCATCTTCCCCTACGAGTACCCTGCCCTCTTCTCCATGGCAGTGGCTTTCATCGGGATTTGGCTGTTTTCGGTCACCGACAAGTCGCAGAATGCAGCCGAGGAACACGCCAAGTTCCTGCCCCAGTTCGTCCGCTCACAAACCGGGTTCGGCGCCTCCAGCGCCACCGCTCACTAAGCGCAATTCCCCTTTGCAAGCCGGCCCCGTGCCGGCTTTTTTCATGGTCGCCCATCATGAGCGGCAACCCGATTGCAATGGGGACGGCTCACTGTTCTTGCTAACATTTTCGGGGATGGATGACTCCCTGATAGCTTCCTCAAGGAGTTGGAAGAGGCATGGTTGCCCAAATAGACGCGGTTTGAACAGAACCTACTGGGGAGGCAGGGCCGCAGTCAGGTCTATACCGGCCAAGCCATCTCATCTTCCTGATGATCAAGGGTATTTTCAACCTGACTTTGCGAGCGACTCAGGGGTTGCTCGACTCCCTGTTCGAGTTGATGAATATGCCGCTCTGCGCCCTGGTCAATGGCTGTGTCAGCAATACCACCCGCACCCGTCAGAAAGCACGGTGAAGTCAGACTCATCTGACTGATTCTCTTAAAGTGACACTATATGTATTGTAAAAAGTCTGCGTGGTGTGGGGGCGTTCAACCCCTATTGAAAACGCCAGCATTGCAGCTGGCGTTGTGGGGTCCCATTTCATCAAAAATGATAAACAAGACCAGTATTGATACTTCTGATACTGGCATCATAAAAGTTGATGTCAGAATCACTTTTTCTATAAGAGGCGCTGATTAATCCGTTGAGTCCCTTCACGTCAAACAAGCGGTGCCAAAAGAAGCTTGCGCTGATACCAAACTCGTCAGAATCAGCCTTGTCACCGAAGATGGGATTGACTTCATCGTAGCTCATTTGGCCGAGATAGATGTTGCTGACCAATGACCACTGACTGTTGTTGTAGCCGTGAGACAGCAGGATTTGGGTCTTATCATAGCTCATGGCACTGCCATCGAAACTACCCTTGCTGTATACCAGCTCCGGGCGCAGTACGTGGCCGGGAGTAAAGATCCAGTCATAGGACAGAGCAACATCACTGGTGGTGCCGTTGCGATCTAGCATGTCGCGTTGTGCGCTGCTGAGGCCCAGGCTCTGACCGCTCCGCTCCTCAGAAATATCGAACTTGCGCATGGTGAAGGAAGTGTTGAAATGGGTTCCCCAAATCTGATCCCACGCTAAACGGCCCCCCCCGGACTTCATGTCTGTCTCATGGCGATTGCCTTCTGCATAGGGGTCAGACCAAGTATCTGCCGGCAGCAGTGGGAACACGTAAGCCAGAGCTACAATCCCTTTATCTCCCATCTGCTGACGCACACCTAATTGCTGGGTGAAGTCAAAACGCACCGCATCTTGGATAAGGTTACCAAGGAACAGCTGAGTACGCGTCTCTGCAAATGTATAACGGAGATCTGCACCAAAAATCGGCGTCACAGAAGAGTGGCTTTCTGGTGAGTTGAACAAGCCAGCATGGCGGTCATTGTCATCATTCGGGCCTTTGTACATATTCGATTTGTACTCAAGGGTGCCGACCCCCCCTATGACAAAACCTGAGAAACCAGATTGAGTTGGGATCTTGATGATCTCAGCATTGACAGAGGTTGTTGCAAGCAGTGCCACTGCAATAAATGATGGTTTTTTCATTGACTTAAACACCCCAAAAAATGTTTGAATTTTCCCGCTAGCTGCTTGAATAGGTGGCT
Source organism: Aeromonas sp. HMWF014 (assembly GCF_963878295.1). Taxonomy (NCBI): domain Bacteria; kingdom Pseudomonadati; phylum Pseudomonadota; class Gammaproteobacteria; order Aeromonadales; family Aeromonadaceae; genus Aeromonas; species Aeromonas sp. HMWF014. The sequence continues at coordinate 4,660 of NZ_CAWNYS010000276.1, forward strand.
GTTGATTCCCGGACACCACTGTCTATTCGGGAGGTATCTGATGAAGCTTACGCTTAGATTGCTGCGCCCTCATGGCAGGGCGGTGTCTTTATAGGCATGCGCTGAATTAGGTATGGCGCTCATGCCACTGATAATACCAAATGAGGTTAAAAAATGTGAGTGATTTATCATTTACTTGCTAAAAATCAGATGTTTTTGGGAGGTGGGTCAATTTTTTTAAAAATAGAGAGTCGTTGGCGTTATACGCGAAAAAAGTGACTGCAGAGATGACTGTAGTGTCCCGCCGTGACCAGCGAACCGCTGCTCAATGGGGGCTCATCGACTTTGACCTATGATGCCCTGACGGCCCCAATGTCAGGGCGTCCAAAGATGCTGCCGGAGCGCGTAAAAAATCCGGTGGTAATGCCCCAAATCAATCCTCCCCCCGCCCCTTCCTGGCCTTGTAACCTACACAGCCGACAAACATCGAGGCTCACCATACAAATACCACCTTTGCATGTTTGGAAAGGGAACTTAATGTCCGTGTTCATACGGCAAAATGAAGTGCAGGAAAGTATGCAGACCCTTTCGAGCACAGGCAGTGTCAAAACCTGCTGGAGGTGACCTCTAACAAGCCATTCAGGAACATGCTATTGGTGATGGCCTATACCGGCATCCGCCCTGTGGTGAGTTACGTGCTGTTAGCTGGGAGGATGCCGATGTTGCGCAGCGCGTGCTCCACCTCCGATGCACCATCACTCAACAGAAGATGCGATGCAAACTGCCGAAGGCAAATCACACACGAATAGTGCATCTGATGCCGCCGGCGCTGGCCGCATGACAGGAACAATTGAAGATAACTGGGGCTCTTTCGGACGCAAAGATTGACATGCACCTACTAGGTGGCATGATCGTGCGCCAAACATTGCGCCCAGTATTTCGTCCAACCAAGTTTGTACCAGGTAGACCACCGTTTTACTCCGCAGTTTTCCTGGTGGCGCCATGGCGGGCTGCAATCAAAAAGTCAGGGGTCGGTATCGTCGTGCCTATCAACTTCGGCATATTTTTGCCAGTTGGAATATCACTGCTCACGGAAATCTTGCGTTCATAGCTGAACAAATGGGCCCCAGCTCAGCAAGGATGTTGCAAGAGGTCTATGGAGAATGGATCGGATCCGCAGTGAGGCCGACCTGATTTCGAGTGCAATACAAAAAATGGGCATGTGCTCCAATAGCGCCCCAAAGTTTCTAACCAGTGCAATAATGCATTGATAATTAAGGATTTTATTTAAACCCTATGCTAAGCAGCAACAATATCACCATGCAATTCGGCGCCAAGCCGCTGTTCGAGAACATCAACGTCAAGTTTGGCGGCGGCAACCGCTATGGCCTGATTGGCGCCAACGGCTGTGGCAAGTCCACCTTTATGAAGATCCTCGGTGGCGACCTTGAGCCTACTGGCGGTAATGTGAGCCTGGACGTCAATGAGCGCATCGGTAAGCTGCGCCAGGATCAGTTCGCCTACGAAGAAATGCGCGTGCTGGACGTGGTCATGATGGGACATAACGAGCTGTGGGCCGCCATCGCCGAGCGTGATGCCATCTATGCCAACCTGGAAGCCACCGACGACGACTACATGAAGGCCGCCGAGCTGGAAGGTCTGGTCGCCGAGTATGACGGTTACACCGCCGAGGCCCGCGCAGGCGAGCTGCTGCTGGGTGCCGGTATTCCCATCGAGCTGCACAACGGCCCCATGAGCGAAGTGGCGCCGGGCTGGAAGCTGCGGGTGCTGCTGGCACAGGCGCTGTTCTCCAACCCAGACATCCTGCTGTTGGACGAACCGACCAACAACCTGGACATCAACACCATCCGCTGGCTGGAGCAGGTAC
>NZ_CAWNYS010000276.1:6536-17790 GCF_963878295.1 Aeromonas sp. HMWF014
CCATGATCATCATCTCTCACGACCGCCACTTCCTGAACTCGGTCTGTACCCACATGGCGGATCTGGACTACGGCGAGCTGCGCGTCTACCCGGGCAACTACGACGACTACATGACCGCCGCCACCCAGGCCCGCGAGCGTCTGCTCTCTGACAACGCCAAGAAGAAGGCCCAGATCGCGGATCTGCAATCCTTCGTCTCCCGTTTCAGCGCCAACGCCTCCAAATCCAGCCAGGCTACCTCCCGCCTCAAGCAGATCGACAAGATCAAGATTGAGGAAGTGAAGGTCTCCAGCCGTCAGAACCCCTTCATCCGCTTCGAGCAGGAGAAGAAGCTGTACCGCAACATCCTGGAAGTGGAAGGCGTTGCCAAAGGCTATGGTGAGGCGCCCCTGTTCAAGGGCCTGAGCATGATGCTGGAAGTGGGCGAGAAGGTCGCCATTCTGGGTACCAACGGCATCGGTAAGTCCACCCTGATCAAGACCCTCATGGGCGAGCTGGCACCGGACAGCGGCACCATCAAGTGGTCTGAGAACGCCCAGATCGGCTACTACGCCCAGGATCACGCCGACGATTTCGACACCGATCTCAACGTGTTCGACTGGATGGCCCAGTGGAAACAGGCCAACGAAGACGAGCAGGCGGTACGCTCCGTGCTGGGTCGTCTGCTGTTCACCCAGGACGACATCAAGAAGCCGGTCAAGGTACTCTCCGGTGGCGAGCAGGGTCGCATGCTGTTCGGCAAGCTGATGATGCAGCGTCCCAACATCCTGATCATGGATGAGCCGACCAACCACCTGGACATGGAATCCATCGAATCCTTGAACCTGGCGCTGGAGATGTATCAAGGGACCCTCATCTTCGTCTCCCACGACCGTGAGTTCGTGTCGTCCCTGGCGACCCGCATCATGGAGCTGACCGAGAGCGGCATCCGCGACTTCGGCGGTACCTACGAGGATTACCTGCGCACTCAGGGCGTGGTGTAAGCTTCGCCTGTCAAGGCGCCTCCATCGAAACAACCGGCAAGCGATTGCCGGTTTTTTTATGGTCGGCTATCGTCCCCTGCTGACGGTCAATCTTGGTCGCTATAGCCAACGCAGCCAACATAACGACCTCAGCGCCACCCCAACAGATAAAAAAAACGGCCCCATCACGGAGCCGTTTTCAATGGATGAGAACCGGTCGGGTTTATTCGACGGTGGCTTCCACATCGGTGAAGTACTCAATCTTGGCCGCTTTGCGCAACTCTTCGATCAGCGATTGGTAGCTCGCCTGGGCCCTGCCCTGGCCAAGCTGGCCTTGCAGCAGGCTGACCATCTCGGATGGCTCCTTGGTCACGTTGACCTTGTCCAGGGCCACCACAACACGATCGCCATTGGCTTCGGTCACCAGCTCGACACTCGGCTTGCCATCCTGCGGATGAGGCATACGGAACGCCTGCGCCAGCAGGTTCTGATCCATGTCCTGAGTGAAGCGGACAACGCCGCTGTGCGTCTCCACCTTCAGACCCAGTGCGGTCAGATCGGCCTGAATGTTCTCACCGACCTTCAGCTTGTCCAGCAGAACCTGCGCCTTGCCACGGGCCACTTCACTGGCCTTGTCGTGCTTGATGGCAGCAATCACCTGCTCCTTGATCTCCGCCAGCGGTTTGGCCGCTCTCGGTTGATGGCCGGTGATGTGCATGACCAGGGCTTTGCCATCCGCCAGCTCGATCACGTCGGAGTTGGTGTTGTCATCGCGCAGCTGCTCGGAGAAGGCAACGGAGAGAACCTTGGGATCGTTCAGCGGAGCCGGCGCCGTCGCCTGGGTGAAGTAATCGGAAGATTGTACCTTCATCCCCATGGTATCGGCGGTAAAGTCCAGCGAATCCGGGTTCTCGAAGCTGCTGTCAGCCATCTTTTGCTGCTCGGCAAAGAACAGCTCCTTGGCCTTGTCAGCTTGCAGACGGCTGATGGTGTCTGCTTTCACATCGGCAAACGGCTTGGTCTGGGCAGCTTCAACCCCCAACAGTTTGATGACGTGGAAGCCGAACGGGCTCTTCACCACGGTGGAGAGATCGCCCGCCTTGTTCAGGGCAAAAGCCGCCTTCTCGAAGGAAGGATCCATCACCCCTTTCTCGAACCAGTCCAGTTCGCCACCTTTTTTGGCGGAGAAGGTATCGGAAGAGTTGGCCTTGGCCAGCGCAGCGAAATCATCCCCCCCCTGGGCCTGGGTCAGCAAGGCGTCAGCCTTCTGCTCGGCCGCATTCTCGTCCTTGCCAAATGGGATCAGGATATGCGCCACGCGGCGACGCTCGGCACGCTGGAACAGGTCCTGGTGCTGATCGTAGTAATCCTGGGCATCCTGCTCGGTGACCTGGATATCCTTGCCGAGGGTGGCGGCATCCAACAACAGATAGTCGACCTTGACCTTCTCGTCGTTCATGAAACGGGCGTTGTTGGTCTTGTAGTACTGCTCCACTTCCTCACCGGAGGCTTGAACATCCCCCAGGTAGGCGGCGGCAGCCAGACGCACCAGGCGCAGATCGCGGGTCTGGTTGTAGAGCCGGTCGAGCTGCTCGGCTTCACCCTTGAGTGCAAATTCGGAGCCCAGCAAGGCGCCCATCAGCTGCTGACGCACCATGTCCTGGCGCAGGGAGTCACGGAACATCTCGGGAGTCATGCCGGCACGACGAATGAGCTGCAGGTAGCGGTCATTGTTGAATTTGCCATCTTCGGCAAACTCCGGCATGGCGAGAATGGCCTGCTTGATCTGCTCGTCGCTGACGCGCAGACCCAGCTCGCGAGCCTTGCTGTCAAACAAGGCTTGATCGATCAGTCGGTCCAGCACACCGCGGCGGAACTGCTTCATGTAAGCGGGATTGGCGGCCAACTGGCTGAAAGACTCCCCCATTTGGGATTCCATGCGGGCCCGCTCGTTACGATAGGCATTTTCCAGCGCAGCCGAGCTGATCTCATTGCCGTTGACGGTGGCGGGGGCGGTACGTGCCGGGCCATTGAGGTAGCTACCTACACCGGCCAAGGCAAAGGAGAGGATGATCAGGCCCAAGATAACCTTGGCTACCTTGCCTTGCGCCCCTTCGCGTAGTTTATCCAACATCATGTGTGTACTTATGCTCCCGAACTCGATGGGCGTAAATAATGAAAAGGCGCACCGATTGCGATGCGCCTTGGTCAATCAGTATGAGGGAGAGCCCTCTCACTTGTCTGGTCTGCGACCAAGGACGGTGGCCGATGTGATATCAGCGCCCGGACTTAGTTGACCGCGTCTTTCAGGGCCTTACCGGCTTTGAAGGCAGGAACTTTACCAGCGGCGATTTCGATGGTCGCGCCAGTTTGCGGGTTACGGCCAGAACGGGCAGCACGCTCGCGCACGGCGAAAGTACCGAAACCCACCAGAGCAACCTGGTCACCCTCTTTCAGTGCTTCACCTACGGCGTCAATGAAAGCATCCAGCGCACGGCCAGCAGCGGCTTTGGAGATATCAGCACCGTCTGCAATCTTGTCAATCAGTTGAGATTTATTCACTCTTATATTCCCCTTTTATCGAACATCGCTGCGGCGCCGATTTCCCTGGCCACAACAAGTGGAGGTTTTATAGCAAGCCTCCTGATCAGTTGCAAGTGACAATCTAGCGCAAACCCGCGCCACGTCACGCATTGCGACTCACCATGAGTCCCCGAACGGTGGTCAAGGCTACTGCCGTTACCCGGCGCATGCAAGCCTTAACCACCCCCCGAATGCGCCAAATTTGCGGCGCATCAACATTTACACGTCAGAAACGCGCTCAAACCCCTGCGGATTGTCCTGCAACGCCAGTTCCAGCACCTCGTCAATCCAGCGAACCGGATAGATTTCAAGGTCTTGTTTGACGTTGTCCGGGATTTCTTCGAGATCACGCTCGTTCTCTTTCGGGATAAGCACACGCTTGATACCACCGCGATGCGCCGCCAGCAGCTTCTCTTTGAGACCGCCGATGGGCAAGACTTCGCCGCGCAAGGTGATTTCCCCCGTCATGGCCACATCAGCACGGACCGGATTGCCGGTCAAGCTGGAGACCAGGGCGGTACACATGGCGATACCGGCGCTCGGACCGTCTTTCGGGGTCGCCCCTTCCGGCACGTGCACGTGAATATCGCGCTTCTCGTAGAAGTCCGCATTGATGCGCAGCTTCTCGGCACGGGCCCGCACCACCGTCATTGCGGCCTGGATGGACTCCTGCATCACGTCACCGAGCGAGCCGGTGTAGGTGAGCTTGCCCTTGCCCGGCATGTTGGTGGTCTCGATGGTGAGCAGATCGCCGCCCACTTCGGTCCACGCCAGACCACATACCTGACCCACCTGGTTCTGATCGGTAGCCTTGCCGTAATCGAAACGCTGCACCCCGAGGAACTCCTTGAGGTTGGCCTGATTGACCTGAACATGCTTGATGCTCTTGTCCAGCAGGATGCGCTTGACCGCCTTACGACAAATCTTGGAGATCTCGCGCTCCAGATTCCGCACCCCCGCCTCGCGGGTGTAGTAGCGGATCACCCCGACCAGGGCAGAATCTTCGATGGTGATCTCGGACTCCTTCAGGCCGTTGCGCTGGATCTGCTTGGCAACCAGATGCTGTTTGGCAATGTTGAGCTTCTCATCTTCGGTGTAACCGGAGAGGCGGATCACTTCCATCCGGTCCAGCAACGGACCCGGGATGTTCATGGAGTTGGACGTGGCCACGAACATCACGTCCGACAGGTCATAATCCACTTCCAAGTAATGATCGTTGAAGCTGTTGTTCTGTTCCGGATCCAGCACTTCCAGCAAGGCGGAAGCGGGATCGCCGCGCATGTCCGAACTCATCTTGTCGATTTCATCGAGCAGGAACAGCGGGTTCTTCACGCCAACCTTCGCCATCTTCTGGATGAGCTTGCCGGGCATGGAACCGATATAGGTACGACGGTGACCACGGATCTCCGCCTCGTCACGCACGCCACCCAGCGCCATGCGCACGTACTTGCGACCGGTCGCCTTGGCGATGGACTGGCCCAGCGAGGTCTTGCCCACACCGGGAGGCCCGACCAGACAGAGGATGGGCCCCTTGAGCTTGTTCACCCGCGCCTGCACCGCCAGATACTCGAGGATGCGATCCTTGACCTTCTCCAGGCCAAAGTGATCCGCGTCCAGCACCTCTTGCGCCTTGCCAAGGTCTTTCTTGACCTTGGAGCGCGCCTTCCACGGCACCTGCACCATCCAGTCCACGTAGCTGCGCACTACGGTGGCTTCGGCAGACATGGGGGACATCATCTTCAGCTTGGAGAGCTCGGCCTGGGCCTTGTCTCGGGCCTCCTCCGGCATCCCCGCCTCTTCAATCTTGCGATTGAGGGCTTCGAACTCGTCCGGGCTGTCTTCCAGCTCACCCAGCTCTTTCTGGATGGCCTTCATCTGCTCGTTGAGGTAATACTCACGCTGGCTCTTCTCCATCTGCTTCTTGACGCGAGTACGGATGCGTTTCTCGACCTGTAGCAGGTCAATCTCCGACTCCATCATCGCCATCAGAAACTCGATACGCTCGGACACAGAGGCGATTTCCAGCACCTTCTGCTTGTCTTCGAGCTTGAGCGGCATGTGTGCGGCCATGGTATCGGCCAGACGTGCAGCATCGTCGATCGCCGAAATCGAGGTCAGTACCTCGGGCGGGATCTTCTTGTTGAGCTTGATATAGCCTTCAAACTGACCGATGGCGGAGCGTACCAGCACATCCTGGTCCTTCTCGTCGATAGCGGTGGAGGCGATGTACTGCGCCTCACCGACGAAGAAGTCCTTGTCATCGATCATCCGCTCAAGACGGGCACGCTGGCCACCCTCCACCAGCACCTTGACGGTGCCATCCGGCAGCTTGAGCATCTGTAAAATATTGGCCACAGTCCCGACGGTGAAGATCTCCTCCACCGTTGGCTCATCGGTTGACGCATCCTTCTGGGCCACCAGCAGAACTTTTTTGTCCTGCTCCATGGCCGCTTCCAGACAGCGAATGGATTTTTCCCGCCCCACAAAGAGTGGAATGACCATGTGGGGGTAAACCACCACGTCACGAAGAGGCAGGACGGGAATCTCGATGCGTTCTGAACGCTCTAGGTTCATATATGTCCTCTCGGCTTGTTATACCGTTGGCAAAGCGCTTGGCTGAGTATATGGGGGCGCAGAGATGAGATTCAATCGCCGAAACCGTAAAAAGCATGAAAGGGGCAAAAAGCCCCTTTCATTTGATTAAAAATCAGACTGTTACTCTGATGCAGCGGCCTGGGTCTCGGGATTTTCGTAGATCATCAAGGGCGCGGAGTCCCCTTTGATCACCGTCTCGTCGATCACCACCTTGCTGACACCGTCCAGGGACGGCAGGTCATACATGGTATCGAGCAACACGGCTTCCACGATGGATCTCAGACCACGGGCACCGGTTTTCCGCTCCATCGCCTTGCGCGCGATGGCGTTCAGGGCGTCGTCACGGAACTCCAGCTCCACCCCTTCAAGATCAAACAACGCGGCATATTGCTTGGTCAGCGCGTTCTTCGGCTCTTTCAGGATCTGGATGAGGGCTGCCTCGTCCAGCTCGGTCAGGGTCGCGACCACCGGCAGACGACCGATGAACTCGGGGATCAGACCGTATTTGATCAGATCTTCCGGCTCCACCTTGGCGAAGTTTTCGCTCAGGGTCGCTCTGGCATTCTTGGATTTGACGTCAGCGCCAAAACCGATGCCGGTGCCCTTGACGGATCGCTGCTCAATGACCTTGTCCAGACCGGCAAAGGCACCACCACAGATGAAGAGGATCTTGGAGGTGTCAACCTGCAAGAACTCCTGCTGCGGGTGCTTGCGTCCACCTTGCGGCGGGACGGAAGCAATAGTGCCTTCGATCAGTTTGAGCAAGGCCTGCTGCACACCTTCCCCGGACACGTCGCGGGTAATCGAGGGGTTGTCTGACTTGCGGGAGATCTTGTCGATCTCATCAATGTAGACAATGCCACGCTGGGCCTTCTCTACGTCGTAGTCACACTTTTGCAGCAGCTTCTGGATGATGTTTTCCACGTCTTCGCCCACATAACCGGCTTCGGTCAAAGTGGTGGCGTCGGCCATGGTAAACGGCACATCCAGCAGACGAGCGAGTGTTTCGGCCAGCAGCGTCTTGCCGCTACCGGTCGGGCCAATCAGCAGAATGTTGGACTTGCCCAACTCCACACCACCGGCTTCGCTGCTGTTGCGCAGACGCTTGTAGTGGTTGTAGACGGCCACGGCCAACACCTTCTTGGCATATTCCTGCCCGATCACATAGTCATCCAGGTGAGCACGGATTTCATGAGGGGTCGGCAGCTCGCTACCATCACGCTTGGGAGAGATCTCGCGGATCTCTTCGCGGATGATGTCGTTGCACAGCTCGACACACTCATCACATATGTAGACGGAAGGGCCAGCGATCAGCTTGCGCACTTCATGCTGGCTTTTGCCGCAAAAAGAGCAGTAGAGCAGCTTATCACCCTCACCCTTGCGTTTTTCTGTCATTCAGCAACCTCGTTTTATCAATAGAGGATGGATCGTCCTGTTGAGTTTACAACAGTCCGGGACACCCTGCTCAGCCGCGCTGGCTCAGGATACCGTCTACCAGACCATAAGCCACGGCTTGATCGGCGGACATGAAATTGTCACGGTCGGTATCACGCTCTATGTTGGCCATGTCCTGCCCGGTGTGGAAGGCCAGACGCTCGTTCAGGGTATTCTTGATCTTCAGGATCTCCTGGGCATGGATCTGGATATCAGATGCCTGGCCCTGGAAACCGCCCAACGGCTGATGGATCATCACGCGGGCATTAGGCAGGCAGAAACGCTTGCCCTTGGCACCACCGGCCAGCAGGAAGGCCCCCATGGAGCAGGCCTGCCCCATGCAAACTGTGCTGACATCCGGCTTGATGAACTGCATGGTGTCATAAATGGACATGCCGGCCGTGACGGCACCACCCGGAGAGTTGATGTAGATGCTGATGTCCTGATCAGGATTCTCTGACTCCAGGAACAGCAACTGGGCTACCACCAGATTCGCCATATGATCCTCGACCTGACCGGTCAGGAAGATCACCCGCTCCTTCAACAGACGAGAATAGATGTCGTAGGAACGCTCCCCTTTTGCAGTTTGCTCTACCACCATGGGGATGAGCGCATTGCGTGGGGATTCAGTCACATCGTTATAGTTCTTGTACATAAGGCATTGTCCCTAAAATAAAATGGCCCGAGTGGAGATCACACGAGCCATTATACTTAACAGTCTTGACCTTAAGTCAAATGTTCTTAGGCAGCGGCACCGGACTTATTGATCACTTCGTCAAAGGCAACTTCTTTCTCGGTCACTTGCGCCTTGGACAGGATCAGGTCGATGGCTTGATCTTCAACCGCCAGATTGCGCACGCCATTCAGCATTTGCTCATTCTTCTGGTAGTACTCGATCACTTCCTTCGGATCTTCATAGGCAGTGGCCATGGACTCGATGATGCTGGTCACGCGGGCATCGTCAGCCTTGATCTCATTGGTACGGATCACGTCGCCCAGCAGCAGACCTACGCGAACACGACGCTCGGCCTGGGCCTGGAACAACTCGGCCGGCAGCTCAGGTGCGTTGCCGCCCTGGAAACCACCGAAACGCTGCAGGGCCTGCTGACGCAGGGCGTCAACTTCCTGCGCAACGGCAGCCTTCGGCAGATCGATCTGGTTGACTTCAACCAGGCCGTTCAGCACTTGCTCTTTCACGCTGTTTTTCAGGGCTTGAGCCAGTTCGCGCTCCATGTTCTTGCGCACTTCGGCTTTCAGCTCTTCAACGTTACCGCTCTCGATGCCGAAACGCTTGACGAACTCTTCGGTCAGCTCAGGCAGGATCTGCTCTTCAACCTTATTAAGCTTGGCAGCGAACTTGGCCGCCTTGCCTTTCAGGTTTTCAGCGTGGTAGTCAGCCGGGAAGGTCACGTCGATGGTGAACTCGTCGCCTGCTTTCTTGCCCATGATGGCGTCTTCGAAGCCCGGGATCATGCGGCCGGCACCCAGTACCAGGTTGAAGCCTTCGGCTTTGCCGCCGTCGAACTCTTCACCATCGATGGAACCGATGAAGTCCATGGTCACACGCATGCCATCGGCAGTGGCGGCATCAACATCAGCCCAGGTGGCGTGCTGCTTGCGCAGGGTGTCGATCATGTTGGCCAGATCGGCATCCTTGACAGTCGCAACCGGCTTCTCGACCTTGATGGTCTCGAGGCCAGCCACTTCAAACTCGGGGTACACTTCGAAAGTGGCGCTGAAGACGAAGTCCTGACCTTCCCGGATCTCTTTCGGGTCCATGGTCGGGGCACCGACGGGGCTCAATTTGTTTTCGATGATGGCCTTGATGAAGTTGCTCTGCATCATTTCATCAGCAACGCGAGCGTGAGCCATGGCACCGAACATCTTCTTGATGATGGTAACCGGCGCCTTGCCAGGACGGAAACCGTCGACGCGACGGGTTTTGGCCAGGCCATTCAATTCTTTGCGCACGGCAGCGTCAACGGTAGCAGCCGGTACAGTGATGGTAAGACGGCGTTCCAGACCCTGGGTTGTCTCTACAGAAACTTGCATTCTTTTACCTCGTTCAACTCAGCACTGTGTGCTGACCCTTATTGCCCCTGGGCAAAGCCCGGAGTCTTCCTGTTTATAAAGACAACGACTGTCTTTGTGATGAGAAAAGATGACGCGGCATTATAGCGGCGCACTTTGGTCGAGTCGAGCCACACATCCCCCAACGAGGGGCCGAAGGCACAATTCGCGCAAATCTGACTCTTATATGGGGAAGCCCTGGCCCGACTTCAAGCGCGCGATACACAAGAATTTGCACTTGCTCACCTTTTTTCGCGCAAAGGCCTACTTTTTCAGCTCATTTCCCGTGAAAAAGCCGCCCCGTTCGTGGACTGCGACCCAAATTGTCCACCCCATCACATCAACCATTGCGTCCATGGCTGCTGCTCGCTATGGTGACAACCAAATTTATGAGTCTGGAGTGACCAACATGGCCTTTTTCCGCTTCTTGTTTAACCTGCTCTGGTTTCTACTGGGGGGCGTCTTCATGGGGCTGGCCTGGTGGCTGGCAGCTCTGCTCTGCTTTGTCTCGCTGATCGGGATCCCCTGGGGTCGTGCCTGCTTCGTCATCGGCACCTTCACCTTCTTCCCGTTTGGCAAGCAGGCGGTGAGCCGCAAGAGCATGACAGGGCAGAGTGACATAGGCACAGGCACCCTGGGGTTGATCGGCAACATCCTCTGGTTCCTGGTGCTCGGGATCTGGCTGGCCATCGGCCACATCGCCTCGGCGCTGGCCTGCTTCGTGACCATCATAGGTATTCCGTTTGGTATCCAGCACCTCAAGCTGGCGCTGATCGCCCTTGCCCCCATTGGTCAGATGGTGGTGACCAATCACGAAGCCGAATCCGGTCGCTACATTCGCTGAGTACCACGAAAATCGCACAGGCAAGCTGCCTGCGCCGCAAAAAAAGGGCAGACTAGGGTCTGCCCTTTTTCATTACTACCGCCCGAGGCCAGCCATGCTTCCCAGCCACTTTTTCGCCAATCTCGCCCGCATGAGACTCATCTATCGCTGGCCACTGATGCGCAACATACAACCCGAAAACATCGCCGAGCATAGCCTGCAAGTGGCCATGGTGGCCCACGCCCTTGGGCTCATCCACAATCGACTGTTCGGTGGCAATGTGGACGCCGATCGCGCCGCTGTGATGGCGCTCTATCACGACAGCAGCGAGGTGCTGACCGGCGATTTGCCAACCCCGGTCAAGTACTTCAATCCCGAAATTGCCCGGGAGTACAAGAAGATAGAGCTGGCCGCCGAGCAGCGTTTGCTCGCTATGCTGCCACCGGAGCTGATGGAGGATTTTCGCCCCCTGCTGGACTCGGGCGCGCAGGATGCCGAACTGGCCCGACTGGTGAAGGATGCCGATACCCTCTGCGCCTACACCAAGTGTCTGGAGGAGTTAAGCGTCGGCAACCGGGAGTTCGAACCGGCCCGCAAACGGCTGGAGGGGATGCTGGAAGCACGGATGAGCCCGCAGATGCGCTACTTCATCGACGTCTTCGTGGCCAGCTTCTCGCTGCCGCTCGATGAGCTGAACGCGCACTAAGCCACGCCACACGACCTGAAAACAGAAGGGCCCGCCGGTTTGCACCGGCGGGCCCTTCGTTCTTTATCGGCGGCTCAGATG
>NZ_CAWNYS010000277.1:0-5822 GCF_963878295.1 Aeromonas sp. HMWF014
CTTCTGATCCATCCCAAGCCAGAGCGGCAGCAGCGCCAGCACTAAGTAGGAGGGGCGCAGCGCCAGCAACAGACCGAGTAACAGACCCGCCAGCGCAATTCTGCGCTGCTGCAAGGCCAGCAGCGCCCCGAGCCAAGCAGCGAGCGCTGGTCCGTCGGATAGGCCGGAGAGCGCCAGCGTCGGGGTGAGCGGCAGGGCCAGCACCAGTAGCCAGACGGGGGTGAGCAGGCTTGGCCGTTGCCACAATCTTACCGCCAGCAAGGCGGCGAGCGGCGCCAGCAGTGCTGTGCCCATGAGGCTTGCCCACTGCACCGCGCGGGCCGGTTCGTCCACCGCCAGATTGATCAGCCGCGCCAGCCAGATAAAGGCGGGGTAACCCGGAAAGTGGGGGGCGAACTCCAGCACGCTAAAACGCGTCACCCCGTGGGCGAAATTGAAGGCATCGTCGGAATCGAGCGCCACCGGGAAGGCCAGCAGCCAGCAAAGCCAGGCCAGTTGCAGCAGGATCAGCAAGCAGGGTCGATTAGCGAAGCGAAACCCACCGTTTGTCAACGCGAGATGGCGCAATGATTGGCAGACAGCAATCAGAGCGGCGCCAGCACGGCCATCAGCGCTTTTTGTGCTTCGGCAAAGGCGGCGGCATCGGCGGGCTTGGCGCCCACCCCGAATACCCCCGGGTTACCGATGGCATCCAGCACCTTGGCCAGCGCCTGTTCGGCTGCCTTGCGATCCCCTTCACTGAGGGAGGGGAGGATCACATCGAGGAAGCGCTTGCTCTTGACCACCAGCACCTTGGCACTCTGGTAGTCGCCAAGATTCTGGCTGGCCCCTTCGAGGCGACGCTCGATCTCCGCCTTGTAGGCGCGATTGAGCAGGGCGGCGGTAGCGGCGGCATCTTTGGCCTTGATGGCGGCGGCCAGCGGCGCTTGCAGCTCCACCTTGTGGTGCTCTTCCAGATAGGTCAGCTCGTCGGCAATCTCGCTCAAGGTGGCGCTGGCATCCTTGCCGTCAGTGGCGGCGCCAAGCAGCGCCTCGCGCGCATCGATCAGCGGCTCCTTGCCGGCGGCGGCGTAGGAGTAAGCCTGCGCCTGACCACTGAGGGTCAGCAGCAGGGTGAGGGCGAGTAAACCCGGGCGTATGGTCATCCTGTTCTCCTTACTTATGCCAAGAGGTTATGCCAGTGGTGCGGCCCTCAGGCCACGCGCTGGGTTTCAATCACGATGTTTTCGTGGCGGTGGTTGAAGGTGTTGCGGCGTCTGTGTGCCGGTTAAGCACCTGCCATCGCTCTTAGGCCACGCTCTGGGTCTCGATCACGGTATTTTCATTGCGATGGTTAAAGATGGCGTGGCGTCTGTCCACCCCGTCGATCACCATGTCGGCGGCCATCATTCCCATCTCCATGGCGGTGTCGGTGAAGATGTAGCGGAATGTCCCCTGACGGCCGGTCATGATGAGGTTGCCTATCGGCATCAGCGCCTTGATGGCGTCGTTGCGGCGAGCCTGATAGCCGAGATCCATCAGCGGATAGGCGTATTCACTGCGCGCCTCGAAGGTCTCATCGCCAAGCTTGGCGGTATCGACGCCGAGGCTCGCCAGATCAGCGGTGACCCGGCCGCGCAAGTCTGCCAGCGGCGCCTGCCAGGTGGCATCTCCCGGGTTGCAGGGGATCTCCAGCATCACCGAGGTCTGACCCTGGGGGGCCATAAAGGGGCTGCGGCGGCGCGGCTCCTGCAAACGGGTAGCCAGAATATGGGGGTCGGAGAGGTACTGCCAGGTGTTGTCCGACAGGTTCTCCTGCTTGAGCGGCATATTGACGAAGCGCAGCGACCGGTAGTGCAAATCGCACGGCAAGCCAAGATGCTGGCAGGTGAGCGGCAGCGGCAGGGTGGAGATAACCTGATCAAATTGCTCGCTCTGCTCGGCGCCATCTTGTGTCCAGTGAACCTGATTGATCCGGCCATCAGCTTGTTCCAGGCGGGTGATGGTGGCGCCGGTTTTCAGCAGGGCCCCCTCTGCCACCAGCCGCTCGCCCAGGGTGGTGAAGATCTGGCCGAAACCATACTTTGGATAACGATACTTGCGGGCATAGGTACGCACCGAGAGGCTGCCGTTGCGTCTTGGCAGCAGGCGGCGCGCCACGTCTTTAAGGTCAATCAGGCTGATGCGCTGACCGGCCCAGTCGGCGGAGAGTTGGTCCGGGTTGATACCCCACAGCTTACCGGTGTAGCCCTCGAAGAACTGGCGGTAGAGGGTGCGGCCGAAGTGACTCTGGATCCACTCGGCAAAGCTCGCCTTGGCGAAATCGTCCGGTTTCTTGGCAAAGGGCAACAGCAGCAAGTCTTTCACCGCACCGGCCATCAGGGCCAGCGGCGCCGTTTTGAGCAAGTTGGGCAGGTTCAAGGGGTAGTCATAGGTGCGCCCGCCAAAGCGGATCACGCTCTTGCGATCGGCGTGGAGCAGATCGTCACCCATCAGCTCGTCGATAAAGGCGAGCAGCTCGGGGTTCTTGGTGATAAAGCGGTGACCGCCGTAGTCGAAGCGATAGTCGCCATCGCGCCCCTTGAAGGTCTGGGTGGCGCACATGCCGCCCACGACCGGCTCCTGCTCGAACAGGGTGACCGCAAAACCGGCGCGGCGCAGGCGCCAGGCGGCCATCAAACCGGCGGGACCCGCACCCAGCACCGCAATGTGCTTCTTATTGTTATCGCTCATGACCTATTTCCGAAACTGCTTGATAGATAAGGGAACCGCGCCAAGGCGCGGCCCCGAAGGGTGTTGTTACCGTTTAGCGATACGGGCTCAGCCTTGGGCGGGCAGGGCACTTCCCTGCGGGCGGTAGCTGCGTTGCCAGAGGGTAACGAAGACCGCCAGATAGAGGACCCAGGTCAGCAGCTGCAAGCCAGCGGGTGAGGCATTGTAGCCAAACAGGGCGCGCAGGAAGGTACCAAACACCCCCTGATCGTCGAGAATGTGGCTGATGTCGAACACCGGCGTGGTCCAGAAGGTGATGATGTCTGCCGCCTGCAACATATTGACGGCGGACGACAGCAAGCCTGCGGCTATGATGATGATCAGCAGCCCGGTCCAGCGGAAGAAAGGCGCCAGCGCCACCTTGCGGGTGGAGCGCAGCAGCCCCCACACCAGCGCGATGGAGACCAGCAGCCCCGCCAGCGCGCCCATCAGACCGGATTGCAGATCCACCCCTTGTCCCGAGTAGAGCAGGGCAGAGAAGAAGAGCACGGTTTCAAACCCTTCGCGCATCACAGCGAGGAAGGCAAGCAGCACCAGACCAAACAGGTTGCCGCCATCGATGGCCGCATCGATGCGTGCCGTCATGGCTCCCACCTGGGATTTGGCCTGCTTTTGCATCCAGACTGCCATATAGGTGAGCACCAAAGTGGCGAAAATGAGGATCCCCGCCATCAAGAGGTGGTTGTAGCGCTCGCTCTCGAACTGGCTCACCACCACCTGGAACAGGAAGGCGACGATCAGGGAGGCGACAAGGCCGAGCCCCACCCCCAGATAGATGAACTTGTTGTAGCGACTCGCCCCCAGCTTGGCGAGGTAGGAGAGGCAGATGCCGACCAGCAGGAAGGCTTCCAGCCCCTCGCGCAGGGTAATGAGAAAACTTGCAAACATCAGGATTGAGGCTCCGTAGCGGGCGTGACGGGAAGAGGCGGCAAGGTGAGTTGCAGCCGATTGAGTTGAAGTCGAGCGAGCTGCACTATGGGTGGCTCCGGCAAGCTGGGCTCGGCGGCGCGCACCGCATCATTGACCCACTTGGGGTAAGTGCGGAAATTGAGTGTGATATCGGCCTTGAAGGGCCCTTGGGCATCTGCGGGCAGCGGCCAGGCTTCATCGCGCCAGCCATCGGCCGGAATGCGGGTATCTTCCAGCAATTTGGCGTAACGCCAGAACTTGAGCCCCACCGGCTTGCCCTCGGCATCGCCGAACACTTTGCGAAACAGCCGCGCATCTTCAGGGACGGCGCCATCCACCGGCTGGCCGCTGGCAAGCACCAGCTTGCCGGTGGCGTCGGTGACGGTCAGCGCCAGCCAGAGTTCACGAAAATCGGCCACCCCGGTGGGCAGGGCATGGCCCGCGCCGGTATTGGCGACCCGCACCACCAGTTGCTGACTATCGGCAGCCTGTTCGATCCGGGCAGAGAGCGTGGCGCTGGAGCGCAGCAGCGCCAGGCTCTCCTGCTCAAGCGTTGCACTCCTCAGCCCCACCAGCTGGTGCTGGGCGCCGGTAAAGTTGTGGCGATAGAGCCGCGCTTTCATGGTGCCATTTTCGGTGGACTGGCCCGCCACTGGCGCGCCGCCATTGCCTGGCTCCGGGTTCATATGGCAGTCGATGCAGGTGCGCCGCTTGGCGGGATCGTCAGCGTTCGCGAAGCTGGAGTTTTCCCACTCGTCCCAGGTGTTGACGATATTGGCGCCGGTACCCGGGGTAAACTCGTTGTGGCACGATTTGCACAGGGCGGCGTCGCGGTAGAAATCCTTCTGATAGGAGGCCTTGTGGGCCGCCGGACGGGCGTTGATCTGCCGCGACCCTAGCCAGTGCTGGAGGCTGCCGCCCGGGGCATCCTCGAACACATAGCTCTCGCGGTCTTTTAAATTCACGGTAAAGGCGCTGTTGCCGCCGGCATCTTCCACTTTGGTGATGCGATGGCAGAGCACACAGCCAGTCCCTTCCTCAACCACAGGTTCGCCCGCCTTGTGGGCGGCAATCAGCGAGGCGCCGCCCTGCTCGAACAGGTGGGAGCCCTTGGGCAGATCCATCTGGCCTGTCATCACCTGCTGGGGCATGTGGCACCCCTGACACCACTGGCCGAAGGCTTCCCCTTCGGTTTCACGGGCCAGCGCCTGCACCACCTTGTAGTAGGGGTGGGAGTTGCCCATCAGCCGGTGGTTGCTCTCGCTCCAATCCTTGAAGGCCTGTTGGTGGCAGCTCTGGCAGGAGGCGGAGTTGAGCCACTCTTTCGGGTGGGTGGTCGGTGCCTTGGCGGGATCCGTGCGCGGGGCATCGAGCCGCAGCCAGTTGGCAAGATAGGGGAGGTTGCCATCGGCGGTCACAAAAGCATGCAGATCTTCCATCATCGCTTTCACCTCGGGCTGAGGCTTGGTGGGGTCAACAGCCTCGGCCCCATCGCGGGTGTCATGGCCCATGCCGCCCTGGGTCTGCTGGGTCATGCGCAGGTATTCGCCGACAAAATCCCCCGCCACCATGTTGGTGAGGTTGGCGTGGCCGTTGATGGCGTTATCGCCGCTCTTCTGGCGCTGGGCCGCCATCAGATAGCGGTTGGTGAAGTTGAATCCGTCCAGATGGCAGGCGTTGCAGCTCATCCAGTTATCCCCCGCCATGGGGAAGCGTGAGTTGGACGCTGTGTTACCAAGATGGAACAGCCGCTCGCCGCGCTTGAGCGGTTCGGGGCGCGGATCCGTCTCTACCAGCTTGGCGAAGTGGGGCACATCGACGGTGACCCGGGCAAACGGACCGCTGCCGCCGCGATTGAGGCGGGTAAGATCCTGTCCCATGGCGTTGTGCACCAGAATGTGGTCGCCATCGATCAGCAAGTCGCGCGGATTCTGGCCTGGCAGGTGACGCAAGAGCTGGGTCGCCTTGGCGCCCCCCTGAAACTTCTTGCGGCGGTGGCGGTTGTTGTTGGATTTGCCGCTGCGGGAGAGGTCGAACACCAGCAGATCTTCCGAGCCCGCCAGGGTCAGATAGACCCGCTTGCCGTCTTCGGCGAAGCGCGCGGCGAACGGTTTGGAGACGATCTGGCTGCGGTTTCCGACGCTTGGCAGATTGATCTGCAA
>NZ_CAWNYS010000278.1:0-12579 GCF_963878295.1 Aeromonas sp. HMWF014
GCGCAGCACGGCGCGGATCCGCGCCAGCAATTCACGCGGGTTGAACGGCTTGGGCAGATAGTCGTCGGCCCCCATCTCGAGCCCGACGATGCGATCCACCTCATCGCCCTTGGCGGTGAGCATCAGCACCGGGATCTGGTTGCCAGCCTCGCGCAGGCGACGACAGATGGAAAGGCCATCCTCCCCCGGCAGCATCAAGTCCAGCACCATCAGGCTGAAATTTTCACGAGTCAGCAGGCGATCGGCCTGTTCACCATTGGCAACGCCACGAACCACGAATCCCTGTTCGGTCAGATAGCGCTCCAACAGGGAACGTAATTTCAAATCATCGTCGACGACCAGAACCTTGTATTGCTGACTCATTGCTTGCCTCTCCTCTCGATATGTTGCCAATACTAGGGCTCGGGCTCCCAACGGCAAAGCATAAATATGTTACTGGTTATTGCCCATGGCAGCCGCCTTGTGGCCCTCATGCTACGCCTGCAGGCCCCGTCCCCCCATGACAACACAGGTTTTGCTCGACAGCGAAGCAACAGCGGATAAGATCGGCCGAGCCACAAGAGGCCCATCAGCCCACATTGACGCAGGTACTTGACATCCATGAAGACCAAGCTGATCACCCGCGAAGGCTACAACAAGCTGAAAGAAGAGCTCGATTTCCTGTGGCGCGAAGAGCGCCCCGAGACAACCCGCAAGGTGGCCTGGGCCGCCAGCCTGGGCGATCGCAGCGAGAATGCCGATTACCAGTACAACAAGAAGCGGCTGCGGGAGATCGACAGGCGGGTGCGCTACCTGCGCAAATGCCTCGAGGAGCTGGGGATCGTCGATTATGCCCCCGCCCAGGAAGGCAAGGTGTTCTTCGGCGCCTGGGTCGAGGTGGAGAACGACGAGGGCGAGACCAAGCGCTTTCGCATCGTCGGTTATGACGAGATCTTTGGCCGCAAGGATTACATCTCCATCGACGCCCCCATGGCCCGCGCCTTGCTCAAGAAGGAGGTAGGGGATGAGGCCATAGTGCCTACGCCAATCGGTGACGCCTGCTGGTATGTCACCGAGATCAGTTATCCGAAGTGACGGGAAGCCCTCGCTTCCCCACCATGGATAACAGCTGATCCCCTTCCCGTCCACGTAACGAGCCTCCATGACGGGGATCCGGGCCGCCAGCCTCCTCTCCTGCCATTCGGCCCGACGGCCATGCATGTCACCGGGGTGGCATAGCGCCGCCCGACCTCATATAGTGCTCACATTTAGCGCCTTGGGTGCGGGCCTGTCTCGGCGACGCTCAATCCACACCATGCGGCCCCCTAATGATGTAGAGAAGCAACAAGCTGACGAGCGGCATACCCGGCCGCAGCAAATCGAGCCCCCCAGGCTAGTTGGATAGAAGCGACCACAGAGATCCCAGATGCACAGCCATATCATAGAGAGACAGATTGCCGGTGAGCTGAATGCCCGTCCGGAACAGGTGCAGGCGGCCGTGCGCCTGCTGGATGAAGGCTCGACCGTTCCCTTTATCGCCCGTTATCGCAAAGAGGTGACCGGTGGCCTGGACGACAGCCAGCTCCGCACTCTGGAGAGCCGCCTCGGCTATCTGCGTGAACTGGAGGATCGCCGCCTGGTGATCCTGCGCTCCATCGAGGAGCAGGGCAAACTCACCCCGGAATTGGCGCGTGAGCTGAAGGGTGCCGACAGCAAGACCCGGCTGGAAGATCTCTATCTCCCCTACAAACCCAAGCGTCGCACCAAGGGGCAGATGGCTATTGAAGCGGGGCTCGAACCGCTGGCCAACCTGCTACTCACCGACCCGATGCAGGATCCCGAACAAGCGGCGACCGCCTTCCTGAATACCCAGCTGGGGATTACCGACAGCAAGACCGCCCTCGACGGCGCCCGCTACATACTGATGGAGCGCTTCGCCGAGCAGGCCGACCTGCTGGAAAAACTACGTGACTACCTGTGGCACAACGCCACCCTTCGCGCCCGCATGGTGGCTGGCAAGGAGCAGGAAGGAGCCAAGTTCAAGGACTACTTCGAGCATGACGAGCCACTGCACAAGGCCCCTTCCCACCGTGTGCTGGCCATGCTGCGCGGTCGCAACGAGGGCATCCTCAATCTGGCGCTGGTGACGGGCGAGGAGACAAGCGCCAGCCCCTGCGAAGGCATCATAGCCCACCACCTCAAGCTGAATCTGCAAAACCGCCCGGCCGACAAGTGGCTGCTGGGGGTGGTGAGCTGGACCTGGAAGATCAAGCTCTCCTTGCAGATGGAAACCGAGCTGATCGGCCGTATCCGCGAATCAGCAGAAGACGAGGCCATCAAGGTGTTCGCCATGAACCTCCAGGATCTGCTGATGGCGGCGCCGGCAGGGATGCGCTGCACCATGGGGCTGGATCCGGGCATACGCACCGGGGTCAAGGTGGCCGTGGTCGACGCCACCGGCAAACTGGTCGATCACGCCACCATCTATCCGTTCGAACCGAAACGCCAGATTGATCAAAGCCTCAAGACCCTGAGCGAGCTGTGCCAGAAGCACAAGGTCGAGCTCATCAGTATCGGCAACGGCACCGCCTCGCGAGAGACCGACCGGCTGGTCAGCGATCTGTTCGAGCGCTACCCCGCAGCCAAAGCACAGAAGATAGTAGTGAGCGAAGCGGGGGCATCTGTCTATTCCGCCTCCGAGCTTGCCTCCCTGGAGTTCCCGGATCTCGACGTCTCGATCCGTGGCGCCGTCTCCATCGCCCGCCGCCTGCAGGATCCCCTGGCCGAACTGGTCAAGATAGATCCCAAGAGTATCGGCGTAGGCCAATATCAGCACGACGTCGGCCAGAGCCAGCTGGCCCGCCGGCTGGATGCGGTGGTAGAAGATTGCGTGAACGCGGTCGGGGTCGATGTGAATACCGCCTCGGTCGCCCTGCTGAATCGGGTTTCAGGTCTATCCCAGACGCTGGCCCAGAATATCGTCATCTATCGGGATGAGAATGGCGCCTTCAAGAGCCGCCAGCAGTTGCTCAAGGTGAGCCGACTCGGCCCCAAGGCATTCGAGCAGTGCGCAGGCTTCCTGCGCATTCGCGGGGGCAGCAACCCCCTCGACAGCTCGGCGGTGCACCCGGAGTCCTATCCGGTGGTAGAGCGGATCCTCGCCAAGCTGGAGCAGACCGCCACCAGCCTGCTTGGCAACGGCAGTCTGCTGCGCAGCCTGAAGCCGGCCGACTACACCGATGAGCAGTTCGGTCTACCCACTGTCACCGACATCATAGGTGAGCTGGATAAACCGGGCCGCGACCCGCGACCCGAGTTCAAGACCGCCACTTTCAAGGAGGGGGTGGAGAAGATAAGCGACCTGGTGCCCGAGATGATATTGGAGGGCGTGGTCACCAACGTCACCAACTTCGGCGCCTTCGTCGATATCGGCGTCCATCAGGATGGACTGGTGCATATCTCCTCCCTGACCGATCGCTTCGTCAAGGATCCCCGCGAGGTGGTCAAAGCAGGTGACATAGTGAGGGTCAAGGTGCTGGAGGTGGATGCCCCGCGCAAGCGGATCAGCCTGACCATGCGACTGGACGAAAAAGCCGGACAGCCGGCTCGCAAACCTCCGGAATCCCGCAACGTGAATGCTGGCAGTGCCAAGCCGAGACCGGCGCCACAACCAAGTACGCCTGTGGGCGGCGCCATGGGCAACGCCTTCGCGGCAGCCCTCTCCAAAGCAAAGAAATAAACCGCCAAGAAATGAAAAAAGCCCCGAAAGGGGCTTTTTTTGCAAGAGGCCAAGGCTCATTGAGTGAGGGCGGCCAGAATAGTGTCAGAGTCCTGATGCCGGGCCAGCACCTCTCGCAGTCGATTGAATGCCTTGCAGGCCTCCTGCGGGTACTTGCCATAGGAAACCACGCCGGTATGACTCCAACCGGCCGCCAACAAGACCTTCTTCTTGAAATGAGTGCCTTCAGTTCCGCCACCACCAAGCTGCATCAAAAATTGTTCCATCTGAAGGTGAGGAGGGGGAACGCGGGAGAAGATGGCAAAGTCTTCCGGTTTGACTTCATCAAAGTGCATGACGACTCCTGTGAGGATGAATGGGATTACCCCCAGATTAGATGCAAATACCCGGGGCGTGAACGAAAAGTCAGGGGGAAGAGGCGGCGCGGCACTCAGACGCTCAGACTGACACCCTGTTGTGCAGCAGGCTTGACCGCCTGTTGATAACGCTGGGCAATGACCTGATTGCGCTGCTCCATGTAGCCGCTCAATACACCTCTCTTGGCGCTGCCATCGGCCGCCAGGGCGGTATCCGGGTCGGATGAAAGCAGCGCCTTGCGGGCATGGGCCTCCTTGGCAGCGGCACTTCTGGCCACGCTCAGATCCTGCGCGGAAGGATCCGCCGGGGCTAGGGCGGCGGCACGTACCTGTTGCATCTTGGCGATGGTCGCCCTGGGATCGCCGGGAATGGTCCCGATATCAATGGAGACGCCCCCGCCGGTGGCGTAGCGCTTGCCATCCGGTCCCATCGAGAACTGATAGGTCGGACTACCGGCATACTGACCACCGGTAGCCTGATGGGCCTGCTCGTGGGCTCGTACCTCCTGATCCCTGTCTACCAGCGCCTTGACCTGCAGCTCCTGCTTCTGTTGCTGCTCCTGCTGCCTGGGATCCTGCTGTTGCTTGTTGCGCTGCCCGTCTTCCCCCGTGGCCTCAACGACGCGGTGATCAACCGGTGTTTGCGGGTTGCCGGTCTGGGAAGCTTCCCGCGTCTGCTGGAAACTCTGGTTGGGATTGGCCTGGCTGGCCTTGGACTTGTCTTTCTGTGAGCCGACTTCAGGCTCGGCATTAAATACCTCGCTCTGGCGGGTCTGGGGGATGAGGGCTGCACGGCGATTGTCAGTGCGTGCGGATTCCGTCTGCGGTTGCAGCTGATTAGGAATCATGGTCGGCAGACTGACGTTGATGTTCATCTCACACCCGGATATCGATCAGCGTACCCATAACATCACTGGCGGTCTGGATCACCTTGGCCGACGCCCCGGCCTGTATTTCGGCCACCTTGAGGTTGACCAGTTCATCGGGCAGTTGTACCTGGTCACCGCTCGGGGTGTTGAGCCGAGCGATCTGGCTGGATGCCTGATCGGCAATCTGTTCCGCTCGCTGAAACCCTTGTACACCGCTGTTCAATGCAGAATCTATACGCATGATGACTCTCCTCTGACGCTGGATTAATTATCCGTCACGCCAGAGGATTAATGAAGCAAATAGGTTGTTTTTCAACCAACAAAATGTCGGATGATTTCAACGAACTGCTGCGGATGGGAAATAAAGGGTGCGTGCGAGGCCTTTTCCAGCACCAGGCTGTGACTGGCCGGATAGCGTTCGTCCAGCAGCGGTATGGCCGCCTTGGGCACCAGCGAATCCAGCCGGCCATAGACCCGCAACCAGGGCAGGCTCAGCGTGGTCAGCTCATCGCGCAAGTCGACCTCCGCCAGCAAACCGAGTCCGGCCTCCAGCGCCGCAAGCTGGGGAGCCGGGCGCTCTGCCAACCAGTGGCGCAGCTGGCGGATATCATCCCGGGCATGTTCGCTGCCCATGGCCTGGATAGCGAGAAATCGTTCTATGGTCTGCTTGAAATCCCCCGCCAGCAACTGATTGAAACCGGTGAGCACCTTGGGGGCGATCCCCGGCCAGTCGTCACGGGCCATGAAACAGGGGGAGCTGGCTACCGTGATAAGCGAAAGGCATCGCTCAGGCTGGGTCAGCGCCAACTGGCTCGCCACCAGACCACCGAGGGACCAACCGAGCAAATGGCACTTCTGCGGCAAGACAGCGGCGACCTGCTCCGCCAGCCAGGGCAAGGAATAATCACTCCCATCAAGCAGCGAACTGTTGCCAAACCCGGGCAAGTCCACCAGATGTATCCGATACTGGGCCGCCAACTGCTGGGCAATACCATGCCAGACTGCGCCATTCATGCCCCATCCGTGCAACAGCACCAGGTCAGGCCCCTGACCAAATCGCTCTACCGATACGCTCATCTAGACTCAAGATCCCTGTTCATTCTCTTGGGGTCAGCATGTTAAAGCGACTGCTCGCCAAAGCAAGTCCGATCCTTGGCAACCATGCCGACTGGCAGGGCCACTGTCTGCTCTGCCAACAGCCTTGCGATGAACAGCCGCTGCTCTGCAGCTGGTGCCAACAGGCCCTCCACCAGCCCTATCACAAATGCAGACTGTGTGCGGCGCCCTTGCCGGAATCAGACGGGGAAGCCGAACCTGTCTGCGGACACTGCCAGCGCAGGCCACCGCCCTGGCAGCGGTTGCAGGTCATTGGTGACTACCTGCCCCCCTACTCCATGCTCATTCCCCAGTTGAAGTATTCTGGCCAGATCCTGCTGGCACCGCTGCTCGCCCGTCTGCTGGCAGATCATCTGGAGAGAGACGATCCCCCCGAAGCCATCATTCCGGTTCCCCTGCACTGGTGGCGGCAGTGGTGGCGCGGCTTTAATCAGGCAGAAGAGATAGCCATCACCCTCAGCGAGATCACCGGCATCCCTTGCAACACCCGGCTGCTGCGCAGAACCCGAGCCACTCCGCAGCAGACCCGGCTCAGTGCCGCTCAGCGGCGACGGAATCTGCGTGGAGCCTTCCACATCCAGCCTCACCACTATCGGCATGTCGTCCTGCTCGACGATGTGGTGACCACGGGGGCGACGGCGGGTCAGCTCACCCGCATGCTTCACGAGAGCGGCATCGAAAAAGTGGACGTGTGGGCCATGTGCCGTACGCTCAAACACATAAAATGACACTCGATATCTGTCCCGCAAGCGCAGGCATATCAGGCTGCCATAGGGATATTTGACATATGCGCGGCACCATCTGCATGCTACCCAAGCACTGCCAAGCGAGTTATCATGAATACCCTAGTCGTACACTCAGGTTTATGAGGATAGTGATGATCAGCATTTCCGACACCGCCCAGGCCCATTTCCGTAAACTGCTGGAAAAACAGCCTGATGGCACCAATATCCGGGTGTTTGTGGTCAATCCGGGAACCCAGAATGCCGAGTGCGGCGTATCATATTGCCCACCCGACGCGGTCGATCCGGAAGATCAACACCTGCCCTTCAGCGGCTTCGACTGCCTGGTCGATCCGCTGAGCACCCCTTTCCTGGTCGATGCCACCATCGACTTTGTTACCGATCAGATGGGCTCCCAGCTCACGCTGAAAGCCCCCAATGCCAAAATGCGCAAGGTGGACGACGATGCACCGCTGATCGATCGCATCGAATACGTGCTGATGTCCGAGGTGAACCCCATGCTGGCCGGTCACGGTGGCAAGGTCACGCTGGTTGAGCTGACCGAAGACAAGCTGGCCATTTTGCAGTTTGGCGGCGGTTGCAACGGCTGCTCCATGGTTGATTACACCCTGAAAGAGGGGATCGAGAAGCAGCTGCTGGAGAAATTCCCGGGCGAGCTCAACGGCGTCAAAGATGCCACCGAGCACCAGCGCGGCGATCACTCCTACTATTGATCGAATGCCAGTGGCGATCACCCGACAAGCTTGATCCGCCCTGACCACACATGAAAAGGCCCCGCCAATCTGGCGGGGCCTTTTGCTATCCAGCATCAGCGGATGGCTTATTCGTCGCGCTTGTCCCGGCTAAGCAGGGCGATGGCGGCCTCTTTCGGGTTCTTGCCCTGATAGAGCACCTGAAAGATCTGCTCGCAGATGGGCATCTCGACGCCACAACGGGCCGCCAGCAGATGCACTTCCTTGGTGTTGCGATAGCCTTCCACCACCTGACCTATCTCGGCCATGGCGGTATCCATGCTCTTGCCAGCCCCGAGGGCCAGACCGAAGCGACGGTTGCGAGACTGGTTGTCGGTACAGGTGAGCACCAGATCCCCGAGCCCAGCCATCCCCATGAAGGTTTTGGCGTCGGCACCCAGGGCCGCTCCCAGACGCTGCATCTCCACCAAGCCCCGGGTGATGAGCGCAGTTCTGGCGTTGGCGCCAAATCCCAGCCCGTCGGAGAGACCGGCACCGATGGCGATGACGTTCTTGACGGCGCCGCCGAGCTGCATACCGACGAAGTCCGGATTGGTATAGACCCGGAACGAGCGACCGCAGTGCAGCAACAGCGAGAGATCATCGGCAAAGTCATCGTGAGTCGACGCCACCGAGATGGCGGTCGGCAGGCCGGCGGCCAACTCCTTGGCAAAGGTGGGGCCGGAGATCACCGCCAGCGGGATCGCCTCACCCAGCACCTCACGTGCCACATCTTGCAACAGGCGGCCGCTGTCTGGTTCTAGCCCCTTGGTGGCCCAGGCGATACGGGTATCGGGGCGCAGGAAGGGCTTGACCTGAGCCAGCACTTGGCCGAACACATGGCTCGGCACCACCAGCAGCAGCACGGGAGCTGCTTGCACCGCAGCCTGCAGATCGGCGGTCAGTTGCAGATCGGCAGGGAAAGGGACATCCGGCAGAAAAGCCTTGTTGCAGCGCTCGTGTTCCAGCTCGGCGACATGGGCTGGGTCGTGACCCCACAGCAGGGTCGGATGACCGTTGCGCGCCAGAGAAATGGCAAGGGCGGAGCCATAAGACCCCGCCCCCAAGACCGAGATAGCGATCTGGTCAGCCATTATCAGGCTTCCGCAGTTGCCTGCTGGGCCTGTGCTTGCGCCATGTGCTGGGCAAACAGGGCATCGAAGTTGACCGGTGCCAGGTTCAGCTGCGGGAAGGAACCCTTGCTCACCATGTTGGCCACGGCTTCGCGGGCGTACGGGAACAGGATGTTCGGGCAGAAGGCTGCCAGGCAGTGGGCCAGTTGCGGCTCAGGCAGGTTGCCTATGGTGAAGATACCGGCTTGCTGTACTTCGCACAGGAAGGCCGTTTCGGTTTCCAGCTTGCAGGTCACGGTCAGGGTCAGCACAACCTCATACACGCCATCCGCCAGGATATTGGTCTTGGTGTCCATATCCAGCTTGACGTCCGGCTGCCACTCTTTCTGGAAGATGTGCGGGGTATTCGGAGCTTCGAAAGAGACATCCTTGGTGTAAACACGCTGGATGTGGAATTCCGGTTGTACTTCCTGGTTGTTGATTTCGTCAGCCATTTCGTTTGATTCCTTTTAAGAAAATATGTGGGCGCAGGCCCTTCAATCAGCGTTTTTTGGTCACCGGCAGATTATCTGCACGCCACTGGGCCATGCCACCGCTGAGCACATACACCTGCTTGAAACCGGCCTTGCTCAGTTGGCGACCTGCGCCACCAGCGGTCATCCCCGACTCGCACACCACTATGATGGGGGCATCTTGATGCTTTTCAACTGGACCCAGGTTATTGCTCTGGATCTGGCTGAGCGGCAAGTGCTTGGCACCAGCCAGATGGCCCTTGGTAAACTCTTCCTGACTGCGAATGTCCACCACAGTGGCATTTTCGCGGTTGATCAGCAGGGTAGCCGTGTGGTTGCTCACCGTTTTAACCGGAGAAAAACGAGCACGCACAGTGGTGTAAACCAGGGTGCCTGCCAGGCCAAACCAAGCTGCGGTCAGCAGCGGGTTACGGGCCGCAAAATCCAAATACTCTTGCATCTTCTACTATCCAGGGACCAAGACAAGGACCCGAGTATACATGGGGACCCCACCAAGATCAGCCATCTTGGCGGCAAAGCGGGAGCGGGCTCCCATCGGGCAGGGGCGCGATAAAGGATCGGAATAAAAAATGGCGTCCGATGCTTTGGGGCGAGGATTCGTCGAGCAGGGAGACAAGCCGGCGACAAAGGGGAAACAGGCTGGCAACAGCCCTGAGCGACGGTGGCCGAGGCTTGGCTATCAGGTGACTATTTCGGCAGATGTAGTAATATTACGCTAGTTTCACTTCCTGCAATTCATTCCTATCCGAGAGGACATAGCCTTATGTCAACAGCTAAGAAACCTTTGGTTCTCGTCATCATGGACGGTTGGGGCTACAGCACCAAGCAAGAGCACAACGCCGTCGCTGCCGCCAAGACTCCCAACCTCGACCGTCTCGCCCGTGACTACACCAGCACCCTGATCTCCGGCTCCGGCCTGGACGTGGGTCTGCCGGATGGCCAGATGGGTAACTCCGAAGTGGGCCACGTCAACATAGGTGCCGGTCGCATCGTTTATCAGGAACTGACCCGCATCTCCAAAGAGATCAAAGACGGCGACTTCTTCCAGAACGTCGAACTGGCCAAGGCTGTTGATGCTGCCGTGACCAAGGGCAAGGCCGTTCACATCATGGGTCTGATGTCCCCGGGTGGCGTACACAGCCACGAAGAGCACATCATGGGCATGATCGAGATGGCCGCCAAGCGTGGCGCCGAGCAGATCTACTTCCACGCCTTCCTGGATGGCCGCGACGTACCGCCGCGCTCTGCCCAGTCTTCCATCGAACAATTCGATGCCCTGTTTGCCCGTCTGGGCAAGGGTCGTTTCGCCTCTATGATCGGCCGCTACTTCGCCATGGACCGTGACAACCGCTGGGATCGCGTGCAGCAAGCCTATGACCTGATGACTCAAGGCAAGGGCGAGTTCACCGCCGACAGCGCCAGCGAAGCCCTGGCCGCCGCCTATGCCCGCGACGAGAATGACGAGTTCGTCAAAGCCACCCGCATCGGTGCCGCCGCCCCCATGCAGGATGGCGATGCGCTGATTTTCATGAACTTCCGTGCCGACCGCGCCCGTGAGATCACCCGCGCCTTCGTCGACAGCGACTTCAGCGGCTTCGCCCGTGCCGCCACCCCGGCGCTGAACTTCGTGATGCTGACCGAATACGCGGCCGACATCAAAACCGCCTGTGCCTACCCGCCGACTGCTCTGGTCAACACCCTGGGTGAGTGGCTGGCCAAGCAGGGCAAGACCCAACTGCGCATCTCCGAAACCGAGAAGTACGCTCACGTGACCTTCTTCTTCAACGGTGGCGAAGAGTCCTGCTTCACCGGTGAAGATCGCGAGATCGTTGCCAGCCCGAAAGTGGCCACCTATGACCTGCAGCCGGAAATGAGCTCCGAAGAGCTGACCGACAAGCTGGTGGCCGCCATAAAGAGCGGCAAGTACGACACCATCATCTGCAACTACCCGAACGGCGACATGGTCGGCCACACCGGTGTGTTCGATGCGGCCGTCAAGGCCTGTGAAGCGGTTGATCACTGCATTGGTCGGGTCACCGAGGCCCTGGCCGAAGTAGGTGGCGAATGCCTGATCACCGCCGACCACGGCAACGCCGAGAAGATGCTGGACGAAGAGACAGGTCAGGCGCACACAGCCCACACCAATCTGCCGGTTCCCCTCATCTATTTCGGTCGCAAGTCCGAGGTGGTTGAAGGTGGCAAATTGTCCGATCTGGCTCCGACCATGCTGACCCTTATGGGTCTGCCTGTCCCGCCGGAAATGACTGGCAAGCCCCTGATGATTCTGAAATAATCCTTCCCCATGCGGGGATGCGAAGTTATTTCAAACAAAACCAGTCGCGTCGGCCAGTTGGCCGGCGCGCTGTTTTTTTGCCTGTGGTTTATCGCGGGCAACGCCTGGGCTGCCAATCAGCAGCTCGGCACCATGCAGTCCCAGATCAAAGAGCAACAGAAGAACATCAAGCTCAGCAAGCAGGAGCTGGCCAAACTCAACACCCAGCTCAAGGCCGATGAGCAGGCTATCTCGGCGGCCGCCGCCAAACTCAACCAGACCAAGCAGCAGCTGAAGCAGAACCAGCAGAAGCTGGCGACCCTGCAAAAAGACAAGCAGGCACTGGAACTACAAGCCAAATATCAGAAGCAGTTGCTGGCCAAGCAGGCGGAAAGCGCCTTCCAGGCGGGCAACCACGATTACCTCAAACTGCTACTCAATCAGCAGGATCCGGCCAAACTGAGCCGCTCTCTCGATTACTACGACTATCTCAACAAGGCCCGCATCGAGGCCATCGACGCCCTGCGTGTGACCCACACCAAGCTGGCCAAAAACCAGCAGGCCACCAAAGAGACCGAGAGCAAGCTGCAAGCCCTGCTAAGCGAACAGCAGGAGCACCATCAGGCCCTGCTTGCCAGTCAACAGAGCCGCGCCAAAGTACGCAACCAGCTGCAGCAATCGGTACAAAACGACGAACAAAAGCTGACCAAGCTGGTCAAGGCAGAGAAAGCCCTGAAAGCCCGGTTGGAAGAGCTGCGTCGCCAGCGGGAAGAGCAGGAGCGCCGTGAACGGGCCGAGCGGGAGCGGCTGGCCAAGCTGAAAGCCGAGCAGGAGCGCCAGCGCCGTCTGGAGGCACAGCGCCTGGCCGCCGAACAGAAGCGGATTGCCGAACAACAGCGGATCGCGGCACAGCAGCAGAAAGTCGGCGAGCAGCAACGGCTCGCAGCCCAACAGCAGAAAGTCACCGAACAACAGAACAGGGTAGCGGAGCAGCAAGCCGCCGCGCGGAGCAGCAAGCCAAGCAGTGGCGGCTACGGCGGTCTCAGCACCAACGGCAGCCTGCGCTGGCCAGTGCAGGGCCCGATCCTCATCTCCTACGGCTCACCCCGCACCGCAGAGCTCAAGTGGAAAGGCACCCTGATCGGTGCCAGCGAAGGGACCCAGGTCA
>NZ_CAWNYS010000279.1:0-18974 GCF_963878295.1 Aeromonas sp. HMWF014
AAAAACAAATAAAAACAATGCCAGTCAGGCTTAACTGACTGGCATTAGGCGCCTGGCGCCGGTTTTTTATCTTGAGCTTTCGCTTAGAAGATATCGTCGGTAGAGACGGGCCCGTCAGTGGGCGAGCCGTCGCCGCCATAGACCTGATTGCCGTCCGAGCTGTGGGTCGCATAGCGGGTCGGTTCAGTTCCTTCCTTGAAGAACTCCTCCTTGCTGCTGTCATCGGTGCGGTTGGTCAACAGACCTGTTTCGCGATCGATCCGTACCCTGATGATCCCCTCGGGAACCGGCATCTTGCGTTCGGGCACCTGTTTGAGCGCCGTCTTCATGAAGTCGATCCAGATAGGTTGGGCTGCGCCGCCGCCGAATTCGCCCCGGCCAAGACCACGCTGGTGGTTGTCAAAACCGATCCAGGAAGTGGCGACCAAGTTCGGTGTGTAACCGGAGAACCAGGCGTCGCGGGATTCGTTGGTTGTCCCCGTCTTGCCGGAGATGTCGTGACGCTTGAGGTCACGAGCCGCCCGCCAACCAGTTCCACGCCAGCCGTTGCCACCCCAGATGGCGCTGGTCAGGGTATCCGTGATCAGGAAAGTGCTCTGGGCACTGACGGTCTGTGGTGCCAGGTTATTGGGCACAACAGGATCGATCGGGCACTGGGCCTTCCAGTCGCCGCTGGTATTGGCATAGGCATCGGCACTGTCGAGACCGGCCGCGGCCAGCACGCCGCAATCACGACAGGCGGCGGCAGGGTTGGCCTGGAACAGGGGTTGTCCGAGGCTGTCGATCACGTCTGTGATGAAATAGGGGGTGACCTGGAAGCCGCCGTTGGCCATGACGGAATAACCGCGCACCACTTCCAGCGGGGTGAATTCGGCGGCACCCAGCGCCAGGGATTCATTGCGGGAGATGGTATCGCGCGCTAACCCGAAGCGGGTCAGGCCGTCGATATAGGTGTCCAGACCGATGGCGCGCATCAGCCGCACTGACATCACGTTCTTGGACTTGGCAAGACCGAGGCGCAGCGAGGTGGGGCCTTCGTAGATAGCCGGGGAGTTCTTGGGCTGCCACATGGGGCCCTTGGAGGGATCCCACTGGTTGATCGGCGCATCATTGATGAGGGATGCCAGGGTATAGCCCTGTTCCAGCGCGGTGGCATAGAGGAAGGGCTTGATGTTGGAGCCTATCTGACGGCGTGCCTGATCGACCCGGTTGAACTTGGACAGCTCAAAGCTGAAGCCGCCAACCAGCCCCTCGATGGCGCCATCCTGCGGGTCCATGGCCACCAGGGCGGCGTTGACTTCGGGGATCTGGGAGAGCAGCAGCTCTTCACCCTTCTCCCGTACCCAGATTTGGGCGCCGACTTTCAGCATATCGTGGGCGGAGCGGGGGGCGAAGCCCTGGCGATCATCGGTGATGAAGGCGCGAGCCCATTTGATGCCGTTCCAGCCGAGTTCTGCCTGTTTGCCATTTTTCAGCACCAGAGTTGCACTCTTGTCACCCACTTGGGTGACCACAGCGGCCATCAGGGGCTGGTAAGTGGGCTGCTTGGCCAGGTGCGCCATGATCTGGTCGTAATCCCAGTCGGCTTCTCCCGCTTTCCAGAGCTGGGCTGTCGTGCCACGGTAGCCATGACGGGTATCGTAGTCGAACACCCCATCCAGCAGGGCCTGTCGGGCGGCACGCTGACGCTTGGCAGTGACAGTGGTGTAGACGTGAAGGCCCATGGTGTAGGCATCTTCACCGAACTGCTCCACCATCTTTTGGCGCACCATCTCCCCCAGATAAGGGGCATTGAGGGTTATCTCGGCGCCGTGAAAACGGGCCTTGATCGGCATCTTGGAGGCCTCGTCATATTGGGCCCTGGTGATCTTGCCGGTTTCCAGCATGCGACCCAGCACCACGTTGCGACGGGCGAAGGCGCGCTCCGGTGAGCGGATCGGGTTCAACATGGACGGTGCCTTTGGCAGGCCGGCTATGATGGCGATCTCGTCCAGAGTCAGGTCTTTGACCTCTTTGCCGAAGTAGACCTGAGCGGCTGCGCCTACCCCAAACGCGCGATAACCGAGCGGTATCTTGTTGAGGTAGAGCTGCAGTATCTCGTCCTTGGAAAGATTCTGCTCGATACGCCAGGCCAGGAATACCTCCTTGATCTTGCGCACTATGGTCTTCTCATTGCTCAGGAAGAAGTTACGGGCGACCTGCTGGGTGATGGTACTGGCGCCCTGACGGGCATGGCCGGAGACGGCCCAGACAGTAGCGGCTCGAATGATACCGATCGGATCTATGCCCGGGTGCTCATAGAAGCGGGCATCCTCGGTCGCGAGCACTGCGTCTATCATGGACTGGGGTATTTCATCCAAATGCAGCGGGATGCGACGAATTTCGCCAAATTGGGAGATCAATTCCCCGTCCCGGCTGTACACCTTCATCGGGGTGGCCAGCTTGACGTCGCGCAGCGCGGTCACATCGGGCAACTGGGGCTTGATGTAGAAGTAGATACCGATGAGGCTGGCAACACCCAGCACAGCACCCAGCATCATGACAATAAACAGGCGTACGAGCCATTTCAGCATGGAAGAACTACCAATCGTCTTAAAATTAGCCAACGGGCGCAGAGTATAGCCCTTTTGCCTCAGGGAATTCGAGGTTTTCCTGTCAGCAGTCAGGCTCCCCGAGAAGAGGCGGGAGGTTAGCATTCTGTGGCTCAATAACCAAGGGGAGGCCAGCGCGACAAGAAAGCGAAGTGCATCACTTTTTGGCGTAAACTTTATGATATTGATAGATATAGTATTTAGGATGAGTTAAGACATCATCAGCTGATTGGCTGTCTTGCAATCACTTCTAAAACCCAATAACGCATGGACGTGTATATGTTTGGGCTATTCAGTAAAGGTTACATGTTGCCCTTGGCGGGCATTGATTTTGGGAGCCAGACCATCAAGGCCGTCACTATCACCGGGCGCCTTGGCAAGCTGCATTTCGAATCTGTGGCCGAAGTGGCGACCCCCAAGGGGACGCTGGTCGATTATCAGTTGCAGGACATAGAACGGGTCAGCCAGTCTCTCAAAACCCTCAAGCGTCTTATCAGTGGCAACAGCCAATATGCGGCAACGGCCGTCACGGGTTCCAATGTGATCACCAAGGTCATTCAGGTTGATACGCGCCTCAGCGAAAACGAGTTGGAAAATCAGGTCCAACAGGAAGCAGAGCAGATAATTCCCTTTCCCCTCGACGAAGTGAGCCTGGACTTTGAAATCATCGGCATGGTCAATGATCAGGATCGTCAGGAGGTACTGCTGAGTGCGGCCCGCACCGAGAGCGTGAGTGGTCGAGTCACCGCCTTGGCGGAAGCCGGGATGATCACCAAGGTGGTGGACGTTGGAGCGCATGCTTTGGGCCGCGCCGTACTCGCCTGTCTGCCTGATTTGCTTACCTGGGAAAAACCGGTCGGTGTTATCGATATTGGCGCCAGCGCAATGACGTTTGTTGCGTTAATCAAAGGTCAGACAACGTATTCAAGAATTCAGAACTTTGGCGGTGATCAATATAGCCAG
The DNA here is from genome assembly GCF_963878295.1 of Aeromonas sp. HMWF014. Classification (NCBI taxonomy): domain Bacteria; kingdom Pseudomonadati; phylum Pseudomonadota; class Gammaproteobacteria; order Aeromonadales; family Aeromonadaceae; genus Aeromonas; species Aeromonas sp. HMWF014. Next base: position 3,555 of record NZ_CAWNYS010000279.1, read on the forward strand.
GCATTGTCCTCTTTCTATCAAATGAGTCTGGAGGAGGCTGAGCTTGCCAAGATGAAGGACACTCTGCCTGCCGACTATGAACTGGACGTGTTATTACCCTATATCAATGCCTTGTTGCAACAAATCAGGCGTAACGTTCAGCTGTTTTGCAGCTCCTCCGGACACAGGGAGCTATCCAAGCTGGTGCTGACTGGCGGTGGCAGTCTGATACCCGGGCTTGTCGCTCAGGTCCGCAATGAACTCAGCTGTGAAGTATTGCATCCCGATCCTTTCGCTTTGTTTGGTAAACCCAAAGGGGAGGGGGGACTCGCTCATGGTGCCAAATACATGACGGCGCTGGGTCTGGCAATGAGGAGCTTCACTCCATGTCAAATATAAACCTCCTCCCCTGGCGTGAAGCCAGAGCCCAGCGGCAGAAGAAGCAGTTCGGTGTCATGCTCGGAATTTTCCTGGCGATCACCGCCGCCCTCGGCTTTGCCGCCGACTGGCTGGTGGAGCAGCAGATCAGTTATCAACAGCAGCGAAATCAACGTTTGTTGCAAGAGATGACCATACTCGATGCGCAACTTGGCGAGATCCGGCTGCTCAAGGAAAGGCGCAAGGAGCTGATCGATCGCATGCAGTTAATTGAACGGCTGCAGATGCGTCGCAATCTTCCGGTACGGCTGTTCAACCAGTTGCCCTCGCTGGTACCCAACGGGGTGTATTTGAACACGCTTGCCTTGCAAGACAACCAGATCGACGTCAACGGCAAGACCGAAGCTTATGGTCGGGTTGCCAGCATGATGCGGCGCATTGATGGCTCCGGCTGGCTGGAGCAGTCACAGCTCAGCACGATTTTTGCGACCGACGTTGCGCCAGTTTCACTGAGTCAGTTTTCCATGACCTTCCAGGTTGCCGCTGCGGCAGGTACCGCCGTCGATGCGGTTAAGGGGCAAGAATGAACCTACAACAGCTCAATGAACTGGATCTCAACAACATTGCCAGCTGGCCCAAGTTGGCCAAGGGCATTTTCATCCTGTTTTTTTGTGCGCTGCTGGGCGGCGCGATCTATTACTACGTGATTGCGAACTCATTGGCCTTGCTGGCCCAGGAAACCAACAAGGAGGCTGAACTGAAGGCGCAGTTCGAGAGCAAGGCGATGCTTGCTGCCAATCTGGGGGCATACAAGATACAGATGGTACAACTTGAGCAGTTGGTTGATACCCAGCTCAAACAGTTACCCAATACTCACGAGGTGGCGGGTTTGCTGGACGATATCAGCTTCATTGCGACCGACAATGGCCTCACATTAAATCGCATCAACTGGGAGTCCGAGATAAAACACGAGTTTTCCACTGAACTGCCCATGCGGATCGAGGTAGTGGGTACCTACCATGAGATTGGCAAGTTCACGGCTGATATGGCGGCGCTGCCGCGGATCGTCATCCTGGAGTCGTTCACCCTGGGGCAGAGCAAGGAGCCAGACGAGATGATCAGCATGTCGATGCTGGCCAAGACCTACAAGTACAACGGCAAGACAGTGGGGCAGAAAAAATGAGGATGATCTGCGTACTCTTGCCCGTGTGTCTGTTGACCGCCTGCGGTGGGCAGGATGAGATGGATAACTATGTGGCTCAGACCAAGGCCAGGCAGCCTGTGCCTATCGAGCCGCTACCTGAAATCAAACCGTTTTCGCCCATGGCTTATCATCTCAGCGATCAGCGCAGCCCTTTCATTGCCCCCCAGCCCGAGGCCAGCAGTGCCAAGGTCGATGCCAAGATGAAACCAGATTGTGCCCAGATGGTCGTCAACAGAGAGAAAGAAGTCTTGGAGAGCTACTCGCTGGCCAGCCTGAGTATGCAGGGATCGCTCGGCAAGCAGGGTCAGTTGTGGGCCTTGATCCGGACGCCGGATGGTCAATCCGTCCGGGTGGGCCTCAACCAACATATGGGACTTGATCAGGGCCGAGTGATCAGGATCACTGATACCTACGTGGATTTGATTGAGACTATGCCGGATGGCAAAGGATGCTGGGTCACCAGAGAAACCCAGTTGGGCATGGCCAATCTTGAAGCAAAACGATAATCAGGGATGACTGCGATGAGAATAACAATCGGTACTGTAACCAGAGTTGCCCTGCTATTTTGCGCCGGGGCATGGAGCCAGGCCTGGGCAGTGGCCACTTTGCAAGAGGTGAAAGTGAATGCGCTGATGGCCGATCAGCTGTTGCTGGAGTTGAGCTTCAGTGAACCGGTCAGCGGCTTTACCGACCGGCTCTCCTATGAGCCCAATCAGCTGTTGCTGCATGTGCCAGGAGCCGTGGGGGCGCTCAATGTCAATCCGCTGCCCATCAAGCAACAGGGGGTCGATAATCTCAAGGTCGAGGGCAAGGGAGCCGGGCTCGACATCAAGATAGCGCTCGATCAATTGACCCCTTATCAGGTGCATCAGCAGGGCAACAAGCTGCTGGTCGCTCTGGGAGAAAAGGCAACCATGCCTCTCCCGGCTTCGACCCAGCCAGCGGGCATGGTCTCAGCACCGACGACCTCCCCTGCCTTTGTCAATCCTTCGCCTGTGACTCAATCTGCACCGGTGGCCGTACCGGTAGCCAGTAAACCCGTCTTGCCCGCGGCGCAGACCGGGGCAAGCGACGCCTATTTCAACTCCGTCAAGGGGGTGGATTTCAGGCGTGGCAAGGATGGGCATGGGGAGTTTCTGGTCACGCTGGACAACAGCTCGGCGGTAGTGGATGTCAGCAGCCGTGGCCAGACCGTGCTGGCCAAGTTCCATGGTACTCGAGTACCGGACGACCTGCTCAATCGGATCAATGTGCAGGACTTTGCCACCCCTGTCTCTCAGGTAGAGGTGTTCCGCCAGGGCAATGACACCCTGTTCGAGCTCTCCGTCAATGGCCAGTTTGATTACCGCTACGATCAGGCGGACAAGATGTTCATCGTCGAGGTGAAAAAGCGCACCGCGGTGACCGCAGGCAAACAGTATCAGGGCAAACCGATTTCGCTGAACTTCCAGGATATTCCTGTGCGTACCGTGCTGCAGCTCATTGCTGATTTCAACAACCTCAACCTGGTCACCACGGACTCAGTGTCAGGCAATATCACACTGCGGCTCGATGGTGTGCCCTGGGAGCAGGCGCTGGACATCATCCTCAAGGTGAAAGGGCTGGATAAACGACTGGATAACAACATTCTGTTGGTGGCACCGGCAGAAGAGATCGCCGCTCGTGAGAAGCAGCAGCTGGAGAGTCGCAATCAGGTGGCCGATTTGGCGCCGCTCTATACCGAGTACCTGCAGATCAACTATGCCAAGGCATCCGAGGTGGCGAATTTACTTTCATCCAAGAGTACCAAATTGCTCTCTTCCAAGGGGGCCGTGAGTGTCGATGAGCGGACCAACGTGCTGGTGGTCAAGGATACGGCAGAGGTCATCAGCAACATCAAGCGCATGCTGGATATCCTGGATATTCCGGTCAAACAGGTGGTGATCGAAGCGCGCATGGTGACCATAGATGATGGATTCGACGAGGCGCTCGGAGTGCGTTGGGGCGTGACCAAAAACGATGGTCATGGCAACAGTACATCGGGTTCCATCGAAGGTAATGATGGCTCCGGCAATAACAATGGCGGTTCGACCATCACCCGTCCCGGGGTGGATGACAGATTGAACGTCAATTTGCCGGTCACCAATGCCGCTGGCACCCTGGCATTTCAGGTGGCCCGTCTGGCGAATGGTACCCTGCTGGACCTCGAACTGTCGGCGTTGGAAAAAGAGAGCAAGGCTGAAATCATCGCCAGCCCCCGTGTCACCACTGCCAACCAGAAACCGGCGCTGATCGAGCAGGGGACCGAGATCCCCTATGTGGAGTCCTCCTCCAGTGGCGCCACCTCCGTCACCTTCAAGAAGGCAGTATTGAGCCTCAAGGTCACACCGCAAATCACGCCGGACAACCGGGTTATCCTGGATCTGACCGTGACCCAGGACACCAAGGGTGAGACGGTACCAACCGGTACCGGTGATGCGGTCTCCATCAATGCCCAGTCCATCACCACTCAGGTGCTGGTCAACAATGGCGAGACCTTGGTGCTTGGCGGCATCTATCAACAGACCATCAAGAGCGATGTCAGCAAGGTGCCTCTACTCGGTGATATCCCGGGTCTTGGCCTGTTGTTTCGCAAGACAACCAGCGAGAATAAAAAGCGGGAATTGCTAATTTTCGTGACGCCGAAGATAGTCACTGACGCCTTCTGAATGCTTTACATGTGAGGGTAAAACACATATAACCTTACGCCCCAATGAGACTGGGGCGTAAGGGCTGCGGTTGCCAGTCCCGATTTCTATTGAGATAATCCCCCTCCTGATCCATCGCAAGACAAGGTTCATAGGTACCCCGATCGAGTGTTTGTCGGGGTCGTACAGTTTGTAATTACTAATGAAAAGACATGGCTGAGAAACGCAATATTTTCCTGATAGGTCCCATGGGTGCGGGCAAGAGCACCATAGGTAGACATCTGGCAGAACAACTGCATATGGAGTTTTTCGACTCAGATCATGAGATTGAGCGCCGCAGTGGTGCCGATATCGGCTGGGTGTTCGATGTTGAAGGCGAAGAGGGTTTCCGGATCCGCGAAGAGAAGGTCATAGGCGACCTTTCAGAACAGCAGGGTATCGTGCTGGCGACGGGTGGCGGTGCCATCAAGAGCCGTGAAACACGGAACAAGCTCTCTGCTCGCGGTATCGTGGTGTACCTCGAAACAACCATTGAGAAGCAGCTGGCACGCACACAAAGAGACAAGCGTCGCCCACTGCTGCAAACCGAAGAGCCGCCGCGCGAAGTACTCGAGCGTCTGGCACAAGAGCGCAATGCGCTGTATGAAGAAGTGGCTGACTTTGTCATCCAGACTGATGATCAGAGCGCTAAAATTGTTGCTAATCAAATTGTTAAGTTGATTGGCATGTAATCTAGAGGACGTCCATGGAAAGGTTGAAGGTCGAACTGGGTGAACGCAGTTATCCCATCGAGATAGCGGCGGGTCTGTTGCAGCATGCAGAGGTGCTGACACAAACCATCAAGGGCAAACGGGTCATGATAGTGACCAATACCGTTGTTGCGCCCTTGTATCTTGAGCGGATTATCCAGTTGCTGTCCGGTTTTCAGGTTGAACACCTGATCCTGCCGGACGGTGAGGCCTACAAGACCCTGGCAACCTTCGAGCGGATCATGTCTGCTCTGCTGGAAACCAACCATGGTCGGGACACTACACTGATCGCCCTGGGGGGCGGTGTGATTGGGGATGTTGTCGGCTTTGCTGCGGCAAGCTACCAACGTGGCATTCCTTTTATTCAAGTGCCTACCACACTGCTCTCCCAGGTTGATTCCTCCGTCGGCGGCAAGACCGCCGTCAATCATCCCCTCGGCAAGAACATGATTGGGGCCTTTTATCAGCCCAAACATGTGGTTATCGACACCGAATGCCTCAAGACCCTGCCTGCCCGTGAATTTGCCGCCGGCATGGCCGAAGTCATCAAGTACGGCATCATCTGGGACGCTGAATTCTTCTCCTGGCTCGAAACCAACATGTCCCGTCTGCAGGCGCTGGAGCCGGCTGCCCTAGCGTATGCCATTCGCCGCTGCTGCGAGATCAAGGCCGATGTGGTAGCGCAGGACGAGACAGAGCACGGTGTGCGTGCCCTGCTGAACCTGGGCCACACCTTTGGTCACGCCATCGAGGCCGAAAAAGGCTATGGTAACTGGCTGCACGGCGAAGCCGTTGCCGCAGGCATGATGCTGGCTGCATTCACGGCCGAGGTGCGTGGCGAGCTGGATAACCGGCAGGTAGCCCGTATCCGCGATCTGCTGCTGGCGGCCAATCTACCCATCCAGGCCCCGGCCGAGATGGATTTCGATGCCTTCATTCGCCATATGCGGCGTGACAAGAAGGTACTGGAAGGCAAGCTGCGACTGATATTGCCAGTCGGTATCGGCCATGCACAGGTGGTGGCCGATGTCTCCGATGCTGAATTGTTGGCGGTGATCGAGTCTGGTCGTGAGTAATAATAAACTGCTTAAACTTCCTTCCCAGCGGCAGCTGGTTGACCGGCTGCTGCACCTGATTGAATTCAATCACCCCTTTATTTTTCTCTCTGGCAAGCAAGGCAGTGGTCGCGGCACCCTGTGTGAATCCCTGCTCGGTGCCCTGCCCGAAAAAGTGCGAGTCGTGAGCCTGATTGGCAGTCCGGCCATGAAAATGGCGGACGTGCGTCAGTTGCTGTTGCCGCAGGTGGTGGCAAGGCCGCTGTTCAATCCACAGGATGCGCTGGCCGACAGCTTCTTTCGCATGCTGGAAGGCAAGTCTGCCACCTTGCTACTGCTGATCGAACGTGCTGACGAGTTGCCCGCCGAGCTGGTTGGTGAGCTGTGGAGCCTCTGTCGTCACAACGATACCCTCTCCGTGCCGCATCAACTGGCCATCGTACTCTCCGGCAGTGACGTCTGGTGTCGCAACCAGAAAGTCCTGCTGAAAGGGCGGGCCATGCCGGCATTGGAGCTGGAAGTGGCGCCACTGAGCGCGCCAGAGCAACGTATCTTCTTGTATGAGAAAGCCAAAGAGCTCAAGATCCCGGCAGCCCTCTTGCCCAAGTTGAAAGTGGAAGAGATCCTGAACGCGGCAAATGGACATCCGTCCATCATCATGCAGTTACTGGAGGATATCATGACCGACAGAAGGCCCAAGAAGCGTCAGGCAGAGTTGCCCGTCAAGAAGATTGCGACCGTGCTGGCAGTGGTTGCCGCCGGCTTGCTGGCCCTGAGCTATCTGCTGCCAGCTCTGTTTAACGGTGAGAGCAAGCGTTCTGTGCTGGAACCTGCGCAAACCACGGCTTTGCCCATTCCGGTGTCTGGTGGTGATCCCCTGACCATAGGCGGAACCGATACCGGTAGCGATGGCCGGAGCGGTGGTCAGGGCAGTGCGAATGCCAGTGGTGATAACCCGAGCGGTGTGGTGCGCGATTGGCAGCCGGATGCCAAGGTATTGCCCAAGGTGGTCGAGAGCGAGCCCATGACCACCGAATCGACCAATTACGAGGGGCGCCGGGTGGTGATCTCCGATGAAGTGGTCGAGAAACTGATGAACCAGCCCAACGTCAGCGGTGCCTTGCCCATGGTCGTGGTGGATGAGCTGACCGGTGCCGATTCCCAAGCCGTTTCGACTCAGGTTGCCCAGGCTCAGAATACATCGACCCAGGGCCTGCTTGCCAAGCCGGCCACCGCGCCCAAGGCCGAGAGCACCCCAGTTGCAACCAAACCGGTCGCCAAGCAAGCCGTGGTTGAACCCGTGGTGGCACCGTCACCCAAGGTGGCGTTGACACCGGCAGCGACCCTGAACAAGAAGCCCAAGCGTCATTACAGCATCCAGCTGATGGGCGCGAGCAACACCAAGGCCGTCGACAAGTTCGTGGCCGAGCACGCTCTGGCAGGCAATGTCTGGGTTTACAAAACCCAGTTCCGTGGCAGCCCCTGGTACGTGGTATTGCAAGGGGATTATGCCAACGCAGCTCAAGCCAAGGCTGCCATTCGCAAGCTCTCACCCGCCCTGCTCAAGGGGCAGCCCTGGCCCAAGTCGTTTGCTCAGGTACAAAAAGAGTTGAAGCAATAGCCATTGCGCCCGGTAAGGGGGTAGAATCGTCCCCCTTTTTTGGTCGATGCCTTTTTAACACCGGATTTCCATGAAAAAAACACGCGCTTTTTTAAAATGGGCCGGGGGAAAATACTCCCTGGTTGAAGAGATTGCCGAGCGCTTGCCGGCCGGGCGTGTGTTGCTGGAGCCCTTCGTCGGGGCCGGGTCCGTGTTTCTCAACACCGACTACGACGCCTATGTGCTCAACGACATCAATCCGGATCTGATCTGCCTTTACAACCATCTCAAGCTGACGCCTGACCGATTCATCGCCGAAGCGCGCAAGTTGTTTGTGGCCGAGCACAATCACAAGGCGGCCTACTATCGGCTGCGTACCCAGTTCAATCAGACCGAAACCACCTTTGAGCGGGCACTGTTGTTCCTGTTTCTCAACCGCCACGGTTTCAATGGTTTGTGTCGCTATAACAAGAAGGGCGGCTTTAACGTGCCGTTTGGTTCCTACAAGAAGCCCTACTTCCCGGAGAAAGAGCTATGGGCTTTTGCCGAGAAGGCGCAGAAGGCGACCTTCATCTGCGAAAGCTATGCCGATGCCATCAAGCGCGCCGAGCCGGACTGGGTGATCTACTGCGATCCCCCCTATGCGCCGCTTTCCACCACGGCGAGCTTCACCACCTATTCCGCAGGCGGTTTCACGCTGGATGATCAGGCCATACTGGCGCGGCTGGCCCGTCACACGGCTGCCCACAAGGGGGTGCCGGTGCTTATCAGCAACCACGACATAGAGCTGACTCGCGAGCTATACCGTGGCGCTCGACTGGACGAGATCCTGGTCAAGCGCACCATCAGTCGCAACGGTGGTAGCCGCAACAAGGTGGCCGAGCTGCTGGCGCTCTACCCGCCCGGTATCGAACCGGAGCAGGGTCACTACCCCAGCGATGCTGAGCTTGTCTCACTCGGCTGATCTTCTGGCGGCACCCTCGGGTGCCGCTGCTGTTTCCAGGTTTTGCTGCTCTTCTCCCCGCATTCGGATCGTTTTCATCGGATATTTGCGGTAAAATTACGCCGCTTTTTCTGCCCGCTAGCCAATGGATGACGCTGATGAAAGACTTTCTGATTGCCCCCTCGATCCTGTCCGCCGATTTTGCCCGTCTGGGCGATGATGTTGCCAGAGTGCTGACCGCCGGTGCCGACGTGGTGCATTTCGACGTGATGGACAACCACTATGTCCCCAACCTGACCATAGGCCCCATGGTCTGTCAGGCCCTGCGCGACTATGGCATAGAGGCACTGATCGATGTGCACCTGATGGTCAAGCCGGTGGATCGCATCGTCCCGGACTTCGCCAAGGCGGGCGCCAATCTGATCACCTTCCACCCGGAAGCGTCCGACCACGTGGATCGCACCCTGGGCCTCATCAAGGAGCAGGGCTGCCAGGCGGGTCTGGTGCTGAACCCGGCGACGCCGCTCACCTGCCTTGAGTACGTGATGGACAAGCTGGATGTGATCCTGCTGATGTCGGTCAACCCGGGCTTCGGGGGTCAGAGCTTCATTCCCGGCACCCTCGACAAGCTGCGTCAGGTGCGTCGCCTGATCGACGAGAGTGGCCGTGACATTCGCCTCGAGATCGATGGCGGCGTCAAGGTCGACAACATTCGCGAGATCGCACAAGCCGGTGCCGACATGTTCGTAGCTGGCTCTGCCATCTTCAGCCAGCCGGACTACAAGGCGGTGATCGACCGGATGCGCGCGGAGCTTGCCCATGTCGAACGCTGAGCGTGATTTTGATCTGGTGCTGTTCGATCTGGACGGCACCCTGATCGACAGCGCCCCTCAGCTGGCGCTGGCGGTTAACCGTACCCTCACCGAGCTGGGACTGGCCGAGGCCGACGAGGCCGTGGTGCGTACCTGGGTCGGCAACGGGGCCGACAAGCTGATCCAGCGCGCGCTGGATTACCGTGAGGCCCCTGTGCTGTTTGCCAAGGCGCGCCCCCTGTTCGATAGGCACTATCAGGCCTGTCTGCTGGAAGGGCTGGCCATGTATGACGGGGTTGAGCAGAGCCTGCGCCGCCTGCAGAAGCTCGGTTACCTGCAGGCCGTCGTGACCAACAAACCGAGTCACTTCGTGCAGCCCATCCTGGATGCCCTCGGCATCAGCGACTGTTTCGCACTCTGGCTGGGTGGCAACTGTGTTCCCGTTAAAAAACCCAGCCCGGATCCGCTGCTGCATGCCTGTCACGAGCTGGGCGTCAGCCCGTCGCGGACCCTGATGGTGGGTGACTCCGAGAATGACGTGCTGGCCGCGCAGGCCGCCGGCATCAAGGTGGTGGGATTGACCTATGGCTATAACTATGGCCGCCCCATTGCAGATTCCCGCCCGGACTGGGTATGCGAGCAGTTTGCCCAACTCGATGCACTCTTGGCCGAATAAGGCTGCCGAGCTGGCCGAATAACAAGGATTAACACTCTCATGACTAAACCTATCGTACTGAGCGGGGCCCAACCCTCGGGTCAGCTGACCATCGGCAACTACCTGGGGGCCCTGCGTCAGTGGGTCAATATGCAGGATGACTTCGACTGCCTTTACTGCATCGTCGACCTGCATGCCATCACCACCCGCCAGGAGCCAGCCGCCCTGCGCAAGGCGTGTCTCGATGCCGCCGCCCTCTATCTGGCGGTGGGGATCGATCCCAAGAAGAGCACCGTCTTCATCCAGTCTCACGTGCCGCAGCACGCCGAACTTGGCTGGATCCTGAACTGCTACACCCAGATGGGCGAGCTGTCGCGCATGACCCAGTTCAAGGACAAGTCCGCCCGTTTCGAGAACAACGTCAACGTCGGTCTGTTTGGTTATCCGGTGCTGATGGCTGCCGATATCCTGCTCTATCAGGCCAATCAGGTGCCGGTCGGCAACGATCAGAAGCAGCATCTGGAGCTGACTCGCGACATCTGCACCCGGTTTAACAATCTGCACGGCGAGGCGTTCACTCTGCCAGAGCCCTTCATCCCCACCGATGGGGCACGGGTTATGAGCCTGCAGGATCCGACCAAGAAGATGTCCAAGTCCGATGACAACGAGGCCAACTTCATCGGTCTGCTGGAAGATCCCAAGCAGATCGTCAAGAAGATAAAGCGTGCCGTGACCGACTCCGACGAGCCGGCGGTGGTGCGGTTCGATCCCCAGAACAAGCCGGGGGTCTCCAACCTGCTGACCCTGATGTCCGGGGTAACCGGTCGCTCCATTCCCGAGTTGGAGCAGCACTTTGAAGGCAAGATGTACGGTCACCTCAAGACCGAGACTGCCGAGGCTGTCGTTGCCTTGCTGGAGCCTATTCAGGAGCGCTTTCGCGAGTTGCGTCAGGATGAAGCTCATCTGCAAACAATTTTGGCGGCAGGTGCACAAAAGGCACGGGAAAGGGCTGAAAAAACCCTGACCAGGGTATATGATGTCATCGGCTTTGTTCCTCGAGCCTGACATACTGGGAAGGTGTAGTAGAAGAGAGCTGGGTATTTGCCTAGCTTTCTTTGTTTTTACCCGACCTGCTATTTGTTAATTCATCTTCCAATTTCAAACGCGGGCTTTTGCCCCAAGAGTAAGCATGTCTGTCGAATCCAATATCATGATTGAAGAGCTGGGTGACAAAGGTCACTGGCTGCGTAAATTTCGCAAGGCCAAGAACCTCAATACTCTGCAGCTGATGGTCTCCAACGCCATCGACAAATACCACAAGACCCCTGCCATCGCCGCCGCCATCTATCTGGCCGAATGCCAGCGCGAGCGCGAAATGGAACAGGGTCGTTATCTGGATCGTTAATTCTCTGTCTCTGGTTGCCCCATGCTGTTGCTGATCGATAACTACGACTCCTTTACCTGGAACCTGGTGCAGTATTTTGGCGCTCTGGGGCAAGAGGTGGTGGTGAAGCGCAATGATGAATTGACGCTGGATTCTATCGCGCAGCTCTCCCCCCGTTATCTGGTGATCTCCCCCGGCCCCTGCACGCCCAATGAGGCGGGCATTTCCCTTGCGGCTATCAGCCGCTTTGCCGGTCAGCTCCCTATCTTGGGTGTCTGTCTCGGCCATCAATCCCTGGCGCAGGTCTTCGGGGCCCGAGTGGTGCGTGCCCGTCAGGTGATGCATGGCAAGACGTCGCTCATCCGCCATCAGGGGCAGGGTGTATTTCGCGGTCTGAACGATCCGCTGCGGGTCACCCGTTATCATTCGTTGATCGTGGATCAGGGCACACTGCCCGACTGTTTCGAGATCACCGCCTGGAGCGAGCACGCCGATGGCTCTTTTGACGAGATCATGGGCTTGCGCCATAAGCAGTTGAATATAGAGGGAGTTCAGTTCCATCCGGAGAGCATCCTGAGCGAGCAGGGCCACCAATTGCTGGCCAATTTTTTAGCAACTTCCTGAATCGTTGTGATCGGCTTCCCAGAATCGACATGAAGCCAAAAATATTTTCCCTGACACTTTATTCACCCCCCTCCCTGTCCAAATTATCTCTTGCCAATACCCCCTGAGCCGTTATGCAATGCGGTTGCCTAAAATCTCACAGGCAATCGAACATTGTTCCCTGTAACTCGTGTTGTTGCAGACTTTTAGCTTTTTTTCTGTGACAATGCCGATGTGTTTACATGGATTTAACTTTTGGGCGGTGGATTATTCTGTCGCCAGATCGAAGGAGAGCAATATGTCAGAGTTGTTGGCAGTGACACGTGAAGTGTTTGATGAAGTGATGGTTCCCAACTATGCGCCCGCCAAGATCATCCCGGTGCGTGGTGAAGGGTCACGTGTCTGGGATCAGGAAGGCCGTGAGTATGTCGATTTTGCCGGTGGGATAGCCGTCAATGGTCTCGGCCATTGCCATCCCAAGCTGGTCGAAGCGCTGAAAACCCAGGGCGAGAAGCTGTGGCACCTCTCCAACGTGATGACTAACGAGCCGGCCCTGCGCTTGGCCAAGAAGCTGGTTGCCGCCACCTTTGCCGACAAGGTCTATTTCTGCAACTCGGGCGCCGAAGCCAACGAAGCGGCCCTCAAACTGGCCCGTCGTTACGCCATCGAGAAGTTCGGTGCGCACAAGACCCAGATCATCGCCTTTCATCAGGGTTTCCATGGTCGTACCTTCTTTACCGTCAGCGTCGGTGGCCAGGCTGCCTATTCGGATGGTTTCGGTCCCAAGCCGGCGGATATCACCCATGTGACTTACAACGATCTGGCGGAGCTGGCTGCTGTCATCTCCGACAATACCTGCGCTGTGGTGATGGAGCCGCTGCAAGGGGAGGGGGGCATCATTCGTCCGACCGACGCGTTCGCCAAGGGCGTGCGTGAGCTGTGCGACAAACACAATGCCCTGCTGGTCTATGACGAAGTGCAGTCCGGGGTCGGCCGTACCGGTGATCTCTACGCCTATATGGGTCTGGGTGTCACGCCTGACATCCTCACCAGCGCCAAGGCGCTCGGCGGCGGCTTCCCCATCGGCGCCATGCTGACCACCAACGAGATCGCGGCTCATTTGAAAGTGGGTACTCACGGTTCCACCTACGGCGGCAACCCGCTGGCCTGTGCGGTGGCCGAGGCGGTGATCGATGTGGTCAACACCCCGGAAGTGCTCAGCGGCATCAAGCAGCGCGAACAGCTGTTCCGTGCCGGGCTCGATGCCATCAATGCCAAGTACCACTGCTTTAGCGAAGTGCGTGGCAAGGGTCTGTTGCTCGGCGCCGTGCTGAACGATGACTACAAGGGCCGTTCCCGTGACTTCCTGCTGGCCTCTATCGATCAGGGGGTGATGGCACTGGTCGCGGGTACCAACGTGGTGCGTTTCGCCCCCTCGCTGGTTATCCCGGAAGCGGACATCAAGGAAGGGCTGGCCCGGTTCGAGAAAGCGGTTGCCCAGGTGGTTAACGCCTGATCCAAATTGAGGTGGGGAGCCCTCCCGGCAGGAGCCGGGACCCCACCTGTCGTCAATGAAAGGGAGTTGTCATTTATGTTGGTTATCCGTCCCATCGAGCAAAAAGATTTTGCCGGTCTCAAGACCTGTGCCATTGAATCCGGCACCGGCATGACTTCGTTGCCTGTCAACGATGAACTGCTGCAGCGCAAGATAGATGCCTCGACCCAGACCTTCTCGGACAAACCGGCAGGTAAGGGTGATTGCCTCTACTTCTTCGTCGCTGAGGATCTGGAGACCGGCGAAATGGTCGGTACCTGTGCCATCGATGCGGCCGTGGGCCTGTCCCAGCCGTTTTACAACTATCACATCGGCAAGGTGGTGCACTCTTCCCCCAAGCTTGGCATCTACAACGTGGTCGAGACGCTCACGCTGTCCAATGACTACACCGGCAATTCCGAACTCTGCACCCTGTTTCTGCGTGAATGCGCCCGCGAGGGGCTCAACGGCCGCCTGCTCTCCAAGCACCGCTTCCTGTTCATGGCCGAGCATCCCGAGTTGTTCGACGATACCGTCTTTGCCGAGATGCGTGGCGTCTCCGATGGCAATGGTCACAGCCCCTTCTACGAGTGGCTGCAAAAGCATTTCTTCTCGATGGATTTTCCCACCGTCGACTATCTCACCGGCATTGGCAAGAAGCGCTTCATCGCCGAGTTGATGCCCAAGTACCCCATCTACGTCAACCTGCTGAGCAACGAGGCGCGCGCCGTCATCGGCCAGACCCACGACAAGACCCGCCCGGCCATCAAGATGCTGCAGGATGAAGGCTTCGTGAACCGGGGCTATGTCGATATCTTCGATGCAGGCCCCACCGTCGAGTGTGACGTGAAGAATATCCGCAGCGTGCGCCGCAGCCAGAAGCTGCGGGTGCTGATCGGCGAACCCATAGGTGGCAAGATCCATCTGGTCTGCAATACCCGCTACGAGCACTACCGTGCCTGCTACGGCAATATCCGGGTCGATCTCGACAAGCATGAAGCCATCATTCCGCCCAAGATGGCGACGGCACTCAAGGTGCAGGATGGTGACATGGTACGCGCCGTCGATCTCGATTGAGCCGTATTGGCAGTAAAACCGCATATGAAACAGGCAGCCAACGTTGCTTGCGAACCACAGGGAGTGAATGGATGAGCCAGTTAGTACAACTGATAGACGGTCAATGGCTTGCCGGTGAAGGCAAGCCATTCGAGTCAAGGGATCCGGCGAAGAACGAGGTTATCTGGCAAGGGGGGGCTGCCAGCGCCGCCCAGGTGGATGCCGCCGTCAAGGCTGCCCGCGCTGCCTTCTACCATTGGTCCGATATGAGCCTGGAGGCGCGTCTTGCCATCGTGCGTCGTTACGCCGATCTGCTCGGCGAGCACAAGGAGGCGCTGGCGCTCACCATCGCCCGCGAAACCGGCAAGCCCCTGTGGGAAACCCGCACCGAAGTGGCCGCCATGCAGGGCAAGATTGCCATCTCCATCCGCGCCCATGACGAGCGCACCGGCACGGTCGAAAACCCCATGCCGGGTGCCAAGGCATTCGTGCGCCACAAGCCCCACGGCGTGGTCGCCGTGTTCGGCCCCTACAACTTCCCGGGCCATCTGCCGAACGGTCACATAGTGCCTGCGCTGATCGCCGGTAATGCCGTGGTGTTCAAGCCTTCCGAACTGACCCCCATGGTGGCCGAAGCCATGCTGAAGATCTGGCAGGAGGCGGGACTGCCCAAGGGCGTCCTCAACCTGGTGCAGGGCGAGGTGGAGACCGGCAAGGCGCTGGCAGGTAATCCGGATATCGACGGCCTCTTCTTCACTGGCTCGTCCCGTACCGGCCACTTCCTGCACCAGCAGTTTGCCGG
>NZ_CAWNYS010000280.1:0-4062 GCF_963878295.1 Aeromonas sp. HMWF014
AGCCAGGGCAGCGTCTTGTTGCAACTGAGTTGGCACGAGCAACGGTTGCGGGTGTCGGTCACCGATACCGGGATCGGCATCTCGGCCGAGGATCAGGCGCTTCTGTTCGAGCCCTTCTCCCAGGTTGACAGCTCGGCGACCCGCCGTTTCTCCGGGACCGGGCTGGGGCTGGCCATCAGCAAACGGCTGGTGGAGTTAATGGGTGGGGAGATCCGTCTGCAGAGCGCTCCTGGTCAGGGCAGTTGCTTCTGGTTCGAGTTGCCCGGCATGGCACTGCCGTGCGAGTGCAGCAGCCGGCCCGAGCCGGATCAACTGCCCATTCAGGATCTGGATGTGCTGGTGGTGGAAGACAGCCCGGTCAACCAGTTGGTGGTGTCCCTCATGCTGCAAAAATTGGTAAGCCGGGTACGGCTTGCAGCCAATGGCCTGGAGGCGCTGGCGCAGGTAGCGGAGCAGCAGCCGGACCTCATCCTGATGGATATGCGGATGCCGCAGATGGATGGACTGGAGGCGACTCGCTGCTTGCGGGAACTGGGTTGCAAGGTGCCCATAGTGGCCTTGACGGCCAATGCCATGGCCGAAGACAGGGCCCGTTGTCTGGCTCAGGGAATGGATGATTTTCTGGCCAAGCCCATCAGTCTGATGCGACTGAGAGAGTGCCTGCAGCGTCATATCAGCCCCGCGCTGGCGGATCGCAGGTAAAAAAAATGGTCAACCTGGGTGGTTGACCAATTCTTCAGCAAATACTGAAGAGAGCACGGGATAAATCGGGTTGTACGGTTCTATATGAAAAAGTCGTGCCAACTTTTCAGAACCTGTTTATGCGGCTTGCGGCTGTGTTATTGCTGTTATCTCTCGCCGACGTTTGCAAAATGCGAAAATGTTATTTTCATTATGGGAATATTCGCATTTTGCAATGTTCTTTTTGACTCACTGTGTGATCAGTCGGCGCAAGAATTGACGAGCCGCTTCGCTATTTTGTTTGGCAATCAACATCTGTTTTTCATAGATGGGCATGGGCAGAATTTCGAGCCAGCGTTGGCAGAGCCAGGTCGCATCGTCAAACTGCTTGTCCGGGTAGAGCTCGTCGAGCTCCGGATACTGCTCGAACACTTCCCGCAGCCGGATGACCAACTGTTTGTCACTGAAGTTTGAGTGGGCACTCGGCCAGTTGGGCAGCGCTTCGACCTTGGCCCGGCGCAATCCCATCTCATCCGTTTCCATCTCATGGATGCAGAAACGTTCCATGCCGAGCACTGTGACGCCGAGCAGGCCGTCATTCAGGGTGTAGAAATCGGTCACCTTCACCCGGGTACCGACCGGCAGGATGCGCCCGGACTTGCCCGTGGTGGTCGCTTCTTCCATCACTATGCCGAAGCCCTGGTCATTGATGAATGACTCTTTGAGCATCTGCAGGTGGCGCGGTTCAAACAAACGCAGTGGAAGCTTGCCACCTGGCAGTACGTGGGAAGGCAAGGGGAACAATGCCAAAGGTTGAAGTTTCATGTTCCGTCCTCCATTGAGTAGTGTCTGACTAGGACAATGCAGCGACTATGCCAGAGGATGAAAAAAGCCCCAGAACAGGGGCGAAAGCCATCCTGTATGAGATAAAATCCATTAATAATCAGCTTGTTATATTTTTATTTTTTCTGTGGTGGCGATCCCGTAGTCAGCTGAATACGGCCGGTTTCTGATTACTTGGCTCCCGCTCTCTTAGCGTCCTGAATTGAAGCGCATCGCATCTTGCAAAGAGCCAAGCGCAAAATGCGCATGGTGAGAGAGCGGCAGAGACGTAGCTGATGGCGCTATGCCTTGCCCCTGGCGCGGCGGTTTGAGGGCGGGCAGATAGAAGTGTGTCGCTGCTATGGCGATACGGTGAGTCGGTGGGTGAATACCCTTTCCATACAAGCGGGATTGTGCGGGTTGCTCGTCTTGCTTGTTGTAGATACAAAGGGGGCGCGGCAGTCTCGGGCCGGTCGAGGTCCGTGCAAATAAGGAAAGCCCCGACGATGCGGGGCTTTGGTTTTTTCTCAATCTGGTCAGGCATGGATATAGAACGAAACAAGACTCTTGTTGTTGCATGCGTTGAGCCATCTCTCCCGGCACGAAGAACTGCAGCCTGCAGCGCCTTGAGAGGGAAAGCGGGTTATTTGCGCTGTTCCAGGTACATGACGGCCGCTTCCACGCGGCTCTGGGCCTCGAGTTTCTTCAGCAGGCTTTTCACGTGAACCTTGACCGTGCCCTCGGAGATATGGAGTACGGAGGCGACCTGTTTGTTGGAGAGGCCCTTCGCAATCTCGCGCAGAATTTGCATCTCGCGACGGGTCAAGCTCTCCAGCTTCTGTTGCAGATGGTCCAGCTCGTAGATGTTCTCGAGGTAGGGGCGCAGCGGCTCGCTCAGGATCTGCTTGCCGGTCATCACGTCCGCCAGCTGGGCGAGTAGCATCTCTGGCTCGGTATCCTTGAGCAGATAGCCATCGGCGCCGGCCTTGAGCAGGGCGACCACGTCCTGGCGGGCATCCGAGACGGTCAGGATCACCACCCGTGAGGTAACCTCTTCGGTGCGCAGCGCCTTGAGAGTATCCAGACCGGAGAGGCCTTTCATGTTGAGGTCGAGCAGGATCAGGTCCGGTTCTGACTCCTTGGCCATGGCGACGGCGTCGGTGCCGTTGGACGCCTCACCGACCACCTCTATGTTCTCTTCCAGGGCCAGCAGTTGCACAATCCCTTTGCGCATGAGGGGATGGTCATCCACGACCAGAACACTATATTTCATCTCGTCCATCAGGCATCTCTTGTTAGGCTGGTGGGAAAGGTCAGATGTACGCAGGTGCCTCTGGGCGGCTGCTCGCTGATGGTCAGCAGACCATGCAACTTGCTGGCGCGCTCATTCATGATGCTAAGGCCATAGTGGTTGACCGCTGAGCTTGCGATCCCTATTCCCACACCGTCATCTGAAATCTGAACCTGAATGTTACCATTGGCGAGCGTCTCACAGCTAACAGCAATCACTTGTGCGTTGGCATGTTTGATGGCGTTGAGCACTGCCTCACGGATCAGCTGCAGAATATGGATATGTTGGCCCGCCTCCAGATCCGTATCGGCCAGGCCGTAATGGAGCCCTATTTCGGCCTGGGTCTGTGGCTTGAGCTGTTCCAGCATGACCCTGATGGCTTCCCCCAGATTGGCGTCACCGATACTGAGACGGAAGGTGCCGAGCAGTTCACGCAGCTGGGTGTAAGCGCTGCTGAGCCCCTCGTCGATCTGCTGCATGGCGGCTTCTGTCTTGCCGGATTCCCCCTTGGCGAAGGCACGTTTGAGCAGGGTGGACTGAATCTTGAGATAGGAGAGCGCCTGGGCCAGCGAGTCATGCAGCTCGCGGGCGATGACGGCCCGCTCTTCCATCAGCAGCAGTCGCTGATGTTGCAACAGCGTCTGATCCTTGTGCAGCACCTGGGCCAGCAGCATGGAGAAGTTCTTCATCAGCCGCTCGTCTATGGGGTGGCTGCTGATCACGTCAAGCCGGCCGTACTCCTGCTCATCCATCTGCAGATGAAAGCTCACCATAGAGTCGAGATCGCCCGGCCAACCCTTGCGCCCCGTGATGTAGTCCGGCATGGCATTGTGTTCGAAGCGGGTCAGCCGTATGTGGTCTATGTGCTGATGGGCCGCGGCCCGCTCCAGTAGCTTGAGCAGGGTGCGCCGACTCAGTGGCGCCGCATGCAGCTTCTGGGCTGTGCTGTAGAGGAAGGAGAGGGTGTCGTTGGCCTGCTGTAGCTTGGCGGTCTTCTCTTCCACCTTGCTCTCCAGCTCCCGATAGAGTTTGCCCAGCTCATCGGCCATGGTGACGAAGGCACCGGACAACTCCCCCAGCTCGTTCTCGCAATGGGGGGGCAGGGTGAGATCGAACTCCTGGCGCTGGATCTGGCGGGCGCAATAGACCAGCTGGTTGAGCGGTGCCACCACCTGCTGGCGGGTAAACCGCACGGTAAACCAGGCGATGGTGATGATGGAGAGCAGCCCCAGCCCTTCCGCCAGCGCCAGCATGCGCACCTTGAACTC
>NZ_CAWNYS010000281.1:0-2348 GCF_963878295.1 Aeromonas sp. HMWF014
CTTGTCTGCCATGGGGCCATTCTGGTTGCCCAGGTTGCCGTGCACATTGTGGAAGATGCCGGTCGCGGGCTTGCGCGAATCGGCGTCGTGACACTTGAGGCAGGTATCTGCGCCCTTGGGGGAGTATTTTCCCTGATCGAATTTCTGGTCGAGGGTCGCCTCGATCTGCAGACGGGGATCGGCATCGGCCGCCGCCGGCTGGGCATCACTCTTGGCCCAGACAGGCAGGCAACCGAGTGCCAGCAAACCCGCGAGGAGCCACTGCGGGGTGGTTATTTTCATATCGTGTCCTTCAACGGCAAAGGGCCAGGGGCAAGTCCCCTGGCCTGATGGTTTCAACGGAAGTCATACACCTTGTGAACCTTGTCGACGCCCTGCTCCTGCCCGACGGCATGGCAAGACGCGCACTGTTCAACCCCGGTGGCGGCCTCTATCGTTTCTGCACCAAAGATGGCGCCGTTGTTCTTCATGTGGGTTGCCCACTCGTCCCCGGCGACCGGGTTGTCCGGTTTGACCAGACCCAGCGGCGACTTGAGGTGGCAGCTGGCACAGACCACCAGCATCGGGCTGAAGAACTTGGGCTGCTTGTTGTCTGCCGTGGTGCTCACCAGAGAGGGGCGCTCGTTCTGCTGGTTGGGCAGGTTGTATTGCGCCTTGGTGTGGCAGGACTCGCAGTTGTTCAGCTTGCCCGGGAAGGTGGCATCCCCGCTGCGGTGGGAACCGTAGGCGTGGAAGGAGTGCACGTGGTACTTGAGATCACCCGGCACGCCCGCGTAGAAGGCGCTGCGGGTGGCGTTGTGACAGCTGGTGCACTGGGCAAAGTCCTTGGAGGCGTGGGCCGAGCCCGCGTTCCCCTCGGTGTGGACCGCCAGATCCTTGTGACAACCGTTACAGGAGGTCAGATCCGCGCCCGCCTTGAGCACATAGCGGCTGTCGACCCCGCCTTCGACCCGGAAGTAGGCCTTGGCCGGGTTGATGGTCACGTAGGAGAGGGCGCTGGCGGTGCTGCTGCAGGGGAGCAGATCCCCGGCGGCAAAGTCGCCGTTGCGATCCGCCTTGCGGGCCACGCACACCTGCAACTCGGCGACCGTGGCCGCCAGGGTGCCGGTGACCTCGTTGCCCACCTCTTTGCGGCACAGGAAGCGACCACCACCCTGGCTTTCGCACTGGGTGAAGTCAATCTTGTTGCCGGTGACGAACGTTTGCGGGTTGGTATAAGCCAGCTCGAAGCCGCTGCCCTGATCCCAGTTGACCAGGATGTAGGGGGCCTTGGCCAGATCGCCGTACTTGATGTATTTGAGCACCTCGTCCAGGGTCTGGGCCGGGCTGCCATCGGCGGTCACGGTCAGCTCGACCTCGATGTTGGGCGCCGCGTATCTGACGTCATCGAATGTGAACACCAGCTTGTCGCGACCGGCGGCTTCATTGGCGAGATAGCCCATGTGCACGCTGCTGGGTGACTTGGTGTTGCCCGGCTCTTCCGCATGGCACTGGGTGCAGAGGGCACCGCTGTTGATCTTGCCGTTGATGTGGCTGACGAAACCGGTCGCCGTTGTGGAGTCCGCATGGCAGGCGCCGCAGGGTTTCTCCTGGGCGTGTTGCCAGTTGTTGGCGTTCGGCGTGGTCGGGGTGACCTCCTTGTGGCAGGTGTCGCAGTTGCGAGGATCCTGCGGGAAGTGGCTCACCAGCTTGGTGTCTTTCTGGTCCAGGTTGCCGTGCAGCTTGTGCACCAGGGTCGTCAGATCGCCACGCCCGCTGCCGGGCACGCTCTCGTTGTGACAGGTGACGCAGAGCTTGGGATCGGCGCGGTTGCCGTGGTGGATCGGCTGCTTCATATGGCAGCTGTCGCAGCTCTGCTGCGCCAGAATGTCGCGGGTCAGCAGTGGCGGCGTCCCTGCGGGCACCCAGTCCAGCACATAGTCGGTGACCGGAATGCCATTGCTGCCACCGAAGTAGATGCCGAGGCGGTGAGTCGCAGCCTCATCCCAGCGGATCAAGCCGTTGTTATCCAGCGAATCGCTCGTATAAGGATCGCGCACCGTGGTGGCATTGAAGGAGAAGGTGTAGCGGTACTGGCCATTGCCCAGCGGTTCCAGCTTGCCGCTGCTTTCACCGGTCGGCCGGTTGTTCCTGGTGTTGTAGATGAAGCTCTTCCAGATGACAGGGTCTTGCCGCGCGGCGTCACGGCCGGGGATCACCTTGGCCAGGGTGAAGGAGGGGAGTGTGGCTCCCAGCTCATAGCCTTTGCCTTGCTGGTCGGTGACGCTGAACTGCACCGCGAGTTGGCCGCTCTCGTTTAACTGGGGGGTGGATGCCGAGATGATCAGCGAGTTTGGGGTGCCGGGAGG
>NZ_CAWNYS010000282.1:0-11671 GCF_963878295.1 Aeromonas sp. HMWF014
AAACAAATAAAAACAATGCCAGTCAGGCTTAACTGACTGGCATTACGCCCCACGGGGCGCTTTTTGCTGGCCACGCTATGCCGCATATACCTTCTGGTCATCACCCAACCCAAACCGACGTCTCCTGCAACCGAGGCTATACGCAGCTAATGCTGCCCTGTTTTGCCTCACCCCCCAGGCTGAAATGTGCCGTTTTTTTTCGACAGGAACTTGCCTCATACGGAAACCTTGTGGCACTCTGGGACGTCGATGGACAGACTCACGGACACTCACAGTGTCCCCACTGCAAAAGGAGCAACACAGATGGCCAAAGCCAGCAAGAAAGATATCAAGAAGAAGATCGCCGCTCGCCTTGAGAAAATTGCCAAGCACGAAGGCAAGATCAAGAAGCTGAAAAAAGCCCTGAAATAAGGGCCGGCATGATAAACAAACCGCCATCAGGCGGTTTTTTTATGGCGGCATTAGCCGCAAGCCCCCCCCAATGGCATGGCTGCAAACGCCTGGCCAGCACCAACACCTCTTGCTCCAGCCACAGGTTCGGCGCACCAGGAAAAGCCCTCTCGCGGCCCCCATGCAGTAAGAGGCTCGGCCCCGCAGGATCTGCCCGCAGCTTCACTGGTAAACCCGAGGTAAACACGGCAAGCTGGATGGGTCTGTGCCAGCCAGCACGCCACCCCGTTGGTACAAGCCTGCTTGCTGACACCATCTCTCCGAGGGCGACCCCATGACCCAGTCGACAAAACAGCCGCCGGTTTCCTCCTGGCATCTTTCCGATATCCGCGAGCTGGCCCACTTGCTCACCCAGGCCCTGCCTGCGGCAGTGCAGATCACCGAGGCCGTCCATCAGGCGGTGTTGAGTGGCATGGGAATAAGGGGTAAGGCCCAGGGTCAGACCCGGGGGATCACGGGTCTGGTCTACAAGGGGGTACACGGCGCTGCCCATACCCTGAGCGGTGGCATCCATGCCCTGCTTGCCCGTTTTCCGCCAACGCCTCCCTTGCACCAGATCCCCGAAACGCCCAAACGCGCCGCCCTGCTCGCCACCCTCAATGGGGTGATGGGGGACAAGCTGGTCGAGAGCCACAATGCCCTTGCTACCCCCATGACACTGCGCTATCACGGTGAGCCCCTGGACTGGCACGCCATGCCGTCGAGCCTGCCCGCCGAGAGCCGGGTGCTACTGATGGTGCATGGCCTGTGCATGAACGATCTGCAGTGGCAGAGCCAAACCAGGGGGAAGGCAAAAGAAAAAACGCTCAACCTGGGGGAGAGGCTGGCCGACGAACTGGGCTATGTGCCCGTCTATGTGCGCTACAACTCGGGCCTGCCCGTTGCGCAAAACGGGCGGGAGCTGGCTAGCCAGCTGGCCCAGCTGACACGCCATTGGCCTGGCCAGATCAGGGAGATTAGCGTGCTGGCCTACAGCATGGGGGGGCTGGTGATCCGCAGCGCCTGTCACCATGCCCGCCAGCGTGAGATGGACTGGCCCGACGTCCTGAAAAACATGGTGTTTCTCGGCACGCCGCATCATGGCGCCCCCCTTGAACACGCCGGTCACTGGCTGGAGCAGCTACTGCCAGCCACCGCCTATACCCAGCCCTTTGTCAGGCTGGCACAGCTGCGCAGCGCCGGTATCAAGGATCTGCGTCACGGCAAGGTGATGGACTCGCCGCCCCCGCAGGGCGATACGCACACCTTGCCCGATCCTCGCCCTCCCATGCCCTTGCCCACCGGCGTGGCCTGCTTCACGGTAGCGGCCACCACGGCGGCCAAGCGCGGTCTGCTGGCTGATCGGCTGATCGGCGATGGCCTTGTGCCCCTGCGCAGCGCCCTCGGCCAACATGACGAGGTGCGCCACCAGCTGGCATTTCCACCTTCCCACTACTGGATTGCCTACCGCACCAACCATATGGCCCTGCTCGGCAGCCTGCAGGTAAGTCGTCAGCTGCTGCAGTGGTTCACCCCCGTTCACGCAGAGTGCTGCCCGTCTGGGGAGCATGGCCAGAACGCATAACGGGCGCAATACGCCGAGACTCGCTGAAGTTCGCACCAGCACAAGGTCAAAAACCGCCCGTGGGCGGTTATTTCATTGCGTGTCACTCACATCAATCTGGCTCGACCAAATACCCGGATTGAGCTGCCGGGTTCGGCCGGGATCTCGGCGTGCAGGTGCGACGCCATCCCCATATCCTCCCCCTGGAAGAGATCTATGATGCCGCCGTGGGGCCAATGGTTATCTCGCAGGTAACCGGCAAAGGCGGCGGTGGCCGCACCTGTGGCAGGATCCTCATAGACGCCACCATAGGCGAAGGGGTTGCGGGTATGAAACAGCTGATCCCGGGCGGCATGGGCCAACAATATGGTGACCAGCCCTTCCCTTTGCATCAGGGTTCGCCCCTGCGCCAACTCCTTCATGACCTCTCCTTGCTTGCATGTTGAAAAAGACGGGAGCCTCACCCTGTCCCCTGTTATGGAACCCCAGCGAGGGACACGTGTGAACGCAGGCCATGCCGCCATCCATAAGATAAGCAGACCCAGCTTACCCGTTAAATTAAATGCCGCACAGGTGCCGCTTGGACGCCGCGGATCCGGACAATGGCAACTAGCCTTGTAATGCGTGTCTGTATACGGTCCTGCAGTGGAGAACCCTATGTATTCGTACACCCTCACCTTCAAGGAAGAGATCGACAAGTTGACCGCCCCCGAGCAGGAGATCACCTTGCAAAGCCCCGCCCAGGCTGGCGACTTTATTATTCTCTCCGACGGCAGCCGCCATCAGGTGATGTTTGTCACCCACCGCGCCCACTACAGCAGCCTCTATCTCGATAAAGGGGTCAGAGTGCCGCAAAGCTAGCGAAGATCATCCCTCAGTTTGCGAAAGCAAAAGAGCGGCACCTGGCCGCTCTTTGATCTCTCTGTATGTGGATTTGCTGTCACAGCACCTTGATCACCGGTTGGTGCACTATCTCGACGTCGTTTTTATAGACCACCAGCTCACCCGGTGGCACGCCACGCTCACCCAGTACGGTGACAACACACTCGTAGCGGTAGGGGCCGCTTTTGAATTGATAGGTATGGTTGCCCCCCGTCCCCTCCACCCTGACGGTGCCATTGCTGAGCACCAGGTCCGGCTTGTCGCTGAGCGCCTTGCCCTTGGCCCAGGAGGCATAGCGATAGCGGCTATCACCCAACTCGTCGATGCGGATGGTGAATTTCTCGGTCTGCCACATCAGCTCGGGGCTCTTGTACTCCCGCACGCTGGGATGCAGGTCGCTTTTCTGTCTGGCGATAAGCTCCCCTTTCAATTTGGCGGCCCGCGCCGTCTGATGATTGATACCGATCACTTTGCCATCGAAATCCATCCAGACCTCGCCACTGCCCAGCATGATGCCGCGCCAGCCCATGGTCTGCCAATCCTGTCCGACCCGGGAACTGGCGATGCTATTTAAAATGGCGTCATCAAACACCTCGTCGAAACGGGTCAGCATCTCCGACGGGGTCTTGATGGCGGGGATGGGATACTCCTGCTTGAAGGGGTACTTCATTTGATTGGAAAGGGCCTGATGATCCCGGGCTTCGGCCGCATCGACCAACTGCTGCACAAAGGGACGATACTCGGCCGGCAACGGCTCCTCGTCGGCAGATGCGGGGAGCGCTCCCCAAAATGTACTCAGCAACACAGTAGCCAACAACCCAATGCGTCTGCCAGTTCGGTTAAATAGCACCTTGAGATTCATGGCAATACTGTGTGTCAGTTTCACGCCTCCCCCTCCCCATATCAATAAACCATCAAACGTTCTCATCAGAGAGTGCTAGCTTGCAGACTTGATGGATTTTTTCACTTTTTTCAGTGCCATATTCCGCTTGAGTGGAGAAAGATAATCAATAAACAGATTTCCATGAAGATGGTCAATTTCATGTTGCATGACAATCGCCAAGAACTCACTGCTCTCGATGGTAATGGGTGTGCCCTCTCGATCCAGTGCAGATACCACCACCGAGCTGTAACGCTCAACATCCGCATAATAATCGGGAACAGATAGACACCCCTCTTGCCCAAAAGCCTTGTCAGTCCCACTGTTCACTTCCGGATTGATCAATACCAGCGGTTGATCCCTGCTCTCTGACAAGTCGATAATAACGATTGCCTCTTGACGGCCGACTTGAGTCGCGGCCAAACCAATGCCATTTTCCGTCGCATACAGGGTCTCCAGCATGTCGTCAATCAGCCTCTGCACGGCTGTGATATCCTCAACCCGTTCGGCTTTTATTTTCAACCTGGGGTCGGGAGCTGTCAAAATATCCAGAATCGCCATCATCACCCTCTATCAACCATTATTTTCTTACCAATGAGCGGGACAAGGAGACAAACGCCTGATCTCCCTCTATCACCTTGTAACCGAGGCGCTGATAAAACCGTATCGCCCTCTGGTTGTCTGTGAAGCTGGACAAGGTCACCCGGCATTTTCCCTCACGCTCTGCCTCGCGATGAAGCCGCGCCATGACGGCAGCGCCAAGCTGCCGACCCTGATACTGGGGAAAGATGATCAGCAAATGAACGTGCAGCGCATCGTCGTATGGTTTGCAACAGAGCAGACCGACACGCTCACTGCTCTGCAGGATCCACGAGAACCAATGCGGTTGATATGCGCAGGTTAAGCGCTCGCGCTGAAATTCGTCATCCCAGCCAAAGACCGCCTCAACATAGGGAAAGAGCCCCTGTTTGACCGCAGCAAAAACCTGTTCGAACTCACTCTGTGGAACACCCGCCAACTCGATTTCCATCTCATCCCCCGTTCAAGTGATATCGACGCCTCAACATTGCTATCGCGTCGTTAAGCATGCGCCTCCAGCCATTGCTGTTTTGCCTCATCCAGCCCTCTATTACCCCTCATTGTTGGTATCATACCGACCGAGGCGCGGATGAAAAGGGTCATTGATTAGACATCATGTTAAGCCCTCACCACATTAGCACCGATGAAATATCAACCATCTTTTTTCAAATTTTATTTAGCCTCAGCTCTGACATGGTCAAATTTCCCAAAGCAGTGACAATCAATTTTTATTTTATCTACTTCATCAAAACCATGTGAAACTCAACAAACATGTCTTTCGATAAACCCCATTCCCTCGTTGATGCAAACACCTAATTAATATCCATTAGCGCATTATGATACTGTGTCAGACGCTATAACATCTTGGGCAGTCACAGCACCTCAACCTTTACCTTGATAATCCCGTCGCGAATATTACCGATGGTGCTAAAGGCTGATTTGGAGAGATCGATAATACGCCCGTTTTTAAAGGCGCCGCGGTCATTGACCTTGACCACCACGCTCTTGCCGTTGGCGAGGTTGGTGACGCGCACCATAGCCCCAAAAGGCAAGGTCATATGGGCGGCACTATTGAGGTTATTGCGATAGCGCTCGCCGCTGGCGGTTTTTTTGCCATGATAGCGGTCGGCATAATAGCTGGCATAACCGGTCTCGCTATAGCCGCGCCAGCTGCCGCCGTGACTCTCGTCATAACGGCTGCTACAGGCTGCCAGTAGCAGGCAAAGAGATAACAGCAGCCCTTTCTGGATATGTTGCACCTTTCCCCTCTCTTCTTCTTTCTGTTCTTCTATGTGGTTCGTGACACTGGTGGCACGTTCGCAGGCAGGCTCACCTTGCCATCGGTCCAATGCACTCACCATGTTGCCACGCAGTGACCGCGCGGCTACTTTGCCATATCTTCCATGCAAAAAGGGAGGCAAATGCCTCCCTTTCACCTATTCACCCGTCATCCCTTGTCAGGATGAGCCAGAAACAGGTCAGGCAATCAGCTTGTCATCGCTAAAGCCAAAGCCGCGCAGCCCCACCACATGCACATGCTCGTGCTTGCCCTGCACTTTACGGATGAGCTTGTAGGTGGTGCCCTTCTCGGGGCTGATGTTCTCGGGCGCCGCAATAAGCAGCTGCATATCCTGCCGCTCGCACAGCTCGAACAGGGTGGCGATGGATTTGCCATCCAGACGGGCCGCTTCGTCGAGGAACAACAGGCGGCAGGGGGCGATATCCTTGCCGCGCAGACGGCGGGACTCCTCCTCCCAGCTGATCAGCACCATCAGCAAGATGGCCTGACCGGTACCGATCGCTTCACCAGTGGAGAGCGCGCCGCTCTCGGCCCGCAACCAGCCATCGGCGCCGCGCTGCACCTCGATCTCCAGCTCCAGATAGTTGCGATAGTCGAGCAGCACGTCGCCCATCACCTGATAACTGCGATCCCCCTGCTCGGTTTGCGGGTTGAGGCGCTGGAACAGCTTGGCCATCGCCTCGGAGAAGCTGAGCTCCTTGTCGGCGAACAGATCGTTGTGCATGGCACTCTGATCCGCGAGCGCCGTCAGCAGGCGAGTGTGGGCCTCGCGGATATTGACGTTGAGCCGCACCCCGCGTACCAGACCGAAGGCGATGTTCTGCAAGCCCTGGTTAAGCACCCGGATGCGGTTCTGCTCGCGGCGGATGATGTTGGTGATCTTGGCCGCCACCTCGTGGGAGGAGAGCGACAGATGGTTTTCCCGCTGCTTGAGCTCGTCAGCCAGACGGGCCAGCTCGATCTCCATCTCCTCGATCGCCTCCACCGGATCATCGGAGCGGATGATATCGTTGCGGATGCGATCTTTGAGGTAACGGTAGACCTGCACGTAGAAGGCGACCTTCTGCTCGGTGCTGCGGTTACCCTCCGACAGACGCAGCGCATCGCGCAGCGCTTCGTCGTGCGCCACCGCCACCCGCAGGGCGCCGAGGGCCTTGTCCGACATGGAGCGCAACTCGTCGCTGTCGAGATAGGCCAGTTCACGCTTGTTGAGGCGCTTCTCGACGTCGGTCTCCCGCGCCAGCCGTACCACCCGCGACCAGCTCGCCTTGTGACCCACCAGGGATTTGCGGGCGCTGTAGTAATCCTTGCCCTCGAGCTTGAGACGACCGCCAAGGGATTCAATTTCGCGCTTGGTCACCTGCAACTGGGCCTCGGCGCTGGTGCGACGGGAACGGGTGCGAATGAGCAGCTCTTCAATCTCTTTCTTGTGGGCGCGGGACTTCTCTTCCATGTCCTCAGACAGCGTCAGCCCCATGGCCGCCAGCTCCTGCTCGAACTCGGTCAGGGTCTGACGCTTGGCCGAGGCGCTGGAATCGAGCGCGGTGCGCAGCTGCAACGCCTCGGTGTGGCGCTGGGCAATTTGCTTGTGCTGCTCACCGGCGGTGCGGGCCGCCAGCTCGGCGGCTTTGAGCTTCTCTTTGAGTCGCTCGCTCATCTCGGAAGCCTTGCCCAGCAGGTCTTGCGCATCCTGATAGGCAAAGTGCGGTAGACGGGCCACCAGCTGATCGAGGGCATAGCAACGGCGCTTCTGCTCGGCCAGCAATTCGTTCGTCTCGTCGAACGCCGCCTGCAGGGCGGCGAGATCCTGCGGATCCTGACGCAACACCTGCACCATGGTTTCAAGCTTCTCGAGCGCCTTGCCGTGCTTGGCGATAAAGGCTTCGGCCTGTTTCAGCGCTTCCACGTCGGCGTGAGCCGCCTCGAGGCGAGCCGCCAGGTCTGTCTCGGCAAACAGGTGTGCAAAGGGCAACATTCCCTGCACCAACTGGATATGGCGAGTCAGCTGGGCGGCGGCCGCTTTGGCATCACTCAGCTGCTTGTCGCACTCGGCTATGGTTTCTTGCAGCTTGCGCTGCTCATGCTGCTTGGCCTGCACTTCGGCTTCGGGATCGGGGCGGAAGGCGATATCCAGGTGCTGGCCGATAAAGTCGCGAAAGTGACCGTAGAGACGGTGGTACTTCTGCTGCTCGAAGGCGGCCTTGGCATAGCCCTCAATCAGATTTTCCCGCTCGAGATCGAGCTGCTCGATCCGTTTTTCCCGGGCGGCACGACCAAACAGCGGTAGCTCTGGGTAGCGGGAGAAGCGCACCTGACGCTTGCTGGTGCGCACCAGCACGGCGTCCCCCAGCTCGTCCGCTTCCACCAGATCCTCGTCAAAGGAGTCGGGGTTGCCCTGAATGAGGTAGATATCCTCCGGGCAATCTTCCAGCTTTTTCAGCCGCTCGATGGCGCCCTCAAGGTCGAGCACCACCAGGGCGCTGCGGGCCGGGCCATACAGCGCGGAGTAGTAAGGGGCATCGTCGATGGAGATGTCGTCATAGACATCGGAGAGCAGCACGCCCCCCACCTGCTCGGCGATGCGGGCCAGGCGCGGATCCGCCTCGCCAGCCCCCAGTTGCAGGTTGCGAATTTGCAGCTCCAGCGCCTGTTTCTGCGCCGCGATGCGGTTGCTCTCCTGCTCGAACTCGCGCTCCTTGTCGAGCACGCTCTGCATGCCGGACGAGAGCGCCTCGGCGGTGGCGAGTGGCAGACCGCTCTGCTCGCGCAGCTGCTCGAGCTTTTCAAAGGATTTGAGCCAGCGCGGGGCCAGCTTGGTGAGCTCCGCGATATCACGGCCCAGCTGGGCGCCCTGATGCTCGAGGCTGGCACGGCGCTGGTTGACCTCCGCCTGCTGATCGGCAAGCTCTTCCTGACGGGTACGCTGGGCCTCAAGAAACAACTCCAGCTCGTCTTGGCTCGCGATCAGCTGGCCAGATGCCTCAGCCAGCTCGTCGCGCAAGCGCAGCAGCGCCTGCTGGCTGTCGCTCTCTTTCTCAAGGCGAGCCAGCGCGGCGCGCAGTCCCTGCCCCTGATTGACGCGGGCCTTGTCTTCGATATGACGCTTGAGCAGCGCCTGCGCCGTGGGCCAGGCGGCATCACGGGCGGTTTCGGGGGCAATGCTGAGCAGCAGCGTCAACGCGGCCTGATGCTCGGCTACCGCCGCCTTGGCCAGCGCCAGCTGTTGCTCGGCACCCAGCATCCGGCTGGTGAGGCTCTGCTCGGCGGCGCGGAACTGGTGCAGGGTGTCGCTCGCCTGTTCGGCGCTCAATCCCGGCAACTCGCACTGTTCGCGGGCATTTGCCAGCGCCTGCACCGCCTGACGGTACTGGATGGCGCGGGTCTGCTGAATGTCCAGCGCCTGCTGGTAGTCAGCGAGCTGAGTCTTGAGGCTGTCTACTTCGGCCTGCGCCAGCTCCTTGCGCTCTTCCACTTCCAGCAGCTGGCTGTGGATCTCTTCTACTACTGCTTGTTGCTGTTCGAGTTTGTCAGTGAGATCCGCCAGATCGGCGCGATACATCTCGATCTTCTTCTGCAAGCTGACAGCAGCCATCACCTTGGCCAGATGCTCGGCAGCCGATTCCAGCTCGTCGGTCAGCAATTTCTCGCGGTTGGTGAGCTGCTCCACCTCGTCCGCCAGATAGATGGCGCGCTGGCGCTCTTCGGTCAGAATGCGGCGTTTCTGTGCCAGCTCCTGACGCGCCTTGAGCGCCAGCTCGGAGAGACGGTTCTTTTCGGCGGCGTTGCGCACATAGTCCGCCGCCACATAGTGGGTGGTCTCGGTGATCAGGTTCTTGAACAGATCCCGCTGACCTTGCGTCTCTTTAATGGCTTCCAGAGTGCGGCGGTTCTCGTAGATAGCCGCCTCCATGTCCGCAAACGCCTTGCGCACGCCGGAGTTCTCCGGCAGCAGGTATTCGCGCAAGGATCGGCTAATGGACGAGGAGATGCCACCGTAGAGAGAGGCTTCGATCAGACGGTAGAACTTGCCGCGATCTTTTTGATCCCTGAGCTTCTTCGGGGTGATGCCGAACTCGAACATAAAGTTGTGATAGTCGGTCACCGTATTGAACTTGGCGACCTTCAGCGCCCCCAGCTCGGCGGCCGCCCCTTTCAGATCGGCAAAGGCACGAATACGCCCCTTGCCACCATCGAGTTTTTCCAGCAGCAGATCGGTGGGTTGCAG
This sequence comes from Aeromonas sp. HMWF014, assembly GCF_963878295.1. NCBI lineage: Bacteria > Pseudomonadati > Pseudomonadota > Gammaproteobacteria > Aeromonadales > Aeromonadaceae > Aeromonas > Aeromonas sp. HMWF014. The sequence goes on from NZ_CAWNYS010000282.1 coordinate 9,860, forward strand.
CTGCTCCGGCACATCCACCAGCGCGAACGGGGTGATGTTGACCTTGTTGTCACGGTTTTGGATCTGCTCCAGGTGCACGCCGACCCAGATCCGCTGTTCGCGGCTGTTCATCACCTCCAGCACTGAGTAACAGGAACCCCGTTGCAGCTTGCCGTAGAGCCCCTTGTCGCGCGACGCACTGGAGGAGCCCGCCTCCGTGGTGTTGCGAAAATGGAGCAGAGACTGGTCGGGAATGAGCGCCGCAATAAAGGCCGCCATGGTGGTGGACTTGCCCGCCCCGTTGCCGCCGGAGAGCGTCGTCACCAGCTGGTCGAGATCGAAGGTGCGGGCGAAGAAGCCGTTCCAGTTGACCATGGTCAGGGATTTGAATTTGCCTCTCACGACGTTGCCTCCATCAGGGCCTTGTATTTAACGCGGCAGGTCATCTTCTACCTCCAGTTCAAGCTGTTCTTCATCAAGATCCGCTTCAATGTCTTCAAACAGCGAGTCGCTGCTCGGCATCTCGTCATCGTGGAAGATCGCCTCACCTTCCTGGATCATCCGCAGCTGCACGGCGCGCGGATCTTCGTCGGAGCGCACGTCAGCGGCAAAACGGAACACAGATTCGTTGACCCGAAATTTGTCGCTGTTGCCAAGGGCGGTGATCATGCCAAGGCGGCGCAGGCGGCGCATGGAGGTACGGATCTTTTCGAGCAGCTTCTTCTTGTCGAGATCCGTGCCACCGGAGCGGCTGTTGACCATGCGCAGCAGCTGCTTCTCGTCGGCCAGGCTCAGCACCTCTTCTTGCAGCTCGCCCATGGCGAACACCCCTTCCGAGGCAAGCCGGTCAGGGCTTAAGAACAGGTAGCAGAGCACCTTGCCCACCAGCATATCGAGCTCGGACAAGACTGTTGTTCCGATATCGGCGCTGGGGCGCGGACGCAGGTAGAAGAAGCCCTCCGGCGCCTTGATGAGTTCCACCTGATAACGGCCGTAGAAGATCTCCAGCTCGTTGTGGTACTCCACCAGCGCCGAGTGCTGTTCGAAATCGTCGGCACTGATGTGACGGCCCGAGCGCAAGGCGGTGTCGATGCGCGGAAACAAGGGGTTGGCAATCGCCTCTGCAAGCCGCAGCGGCAAGGGAAACTCAGTATTGATCAATGACATAGGCCTGAACCTTGGATCCAGCTTGGTTAATGGGTTTCCATGCGGGTTGTTGGTGCAGCTCGCGCTCACCGCTGGCATGGCCCAGGCGCACGGCCTGGTCGATCAGAAGACGCGCCACATCGAAATGGGCGTGAGCCGGGTAATCCAGCAGGTATTCCCGCAGCACATCGGCCAGGTCCAGCTGATGGCCCTGTTCGGGGTAACGGGCCAAGTAGCGCTCGATGCGCTCGGCCAGCTCCTGGTTGATGTCCACCATCTCCATGTACTCCATCTCGAGGGGCACCTCACCGGTCACCTCCTCGTCGTGAATGGCAATGGTTTCATCCCGCAGCTCCAGCAGCCGGGACTCCTCGGCGATACGCAGCAGCCAGTTATGCTGCTCGAAATTGCGAATGGAGTCGCGCAGCCGCTGGCTGAAGGCGCGGTTCTTGTCCATGTCGATGGCGTTGCGGATAAATTTGTGGACGTGGCGGTCATAGCGGGACCAAAGCTCGATGCACTGCTGGCCCCGGCTGGTGATGACGTCAAGGCGCCCTTGCAGGGCAGGGGTCAACCCCTCGACGTGGAACAGATCGTCACGCCCCGGGGCCACTTCCGGAATGTTGAGCAGCCCCGCCTGCAGGCGGGGCTGCTCAACATTCAGGAAGTGGCCCAGGGGCGTGACGA
>NZ_CAWNYS010000282.1:11681-18906 GCF_963878295.1 Aeromonas sp. HMWF014
AGGGTCTGGCCGGTCTCGTGCAGCAGTTTTTCGCAGCTGTGAATGGCATCGACCCAGTTCTGGGTCAGCAGGGCCGCTATCTCGCTCTTGACCTGATTTTGCTGCTCATCCATGGCGCGCTGGGTGAGATCGATGCGCCCCAGGGTCTCTTCCAGTGAGAAGGTGAGCCGTGGCAGCACCTCGGCATCCCACTGCTCGCGGGTATTGGTCTCGAGCGCCGCCTTGCGGGCGGTGTCGAGCTCAGTCGCCAGGTGTTCGAGCAGGATGGAGAGCTTGATGGAGTCGACCTGGCGCTGATCCATGAAGAAGTCGACGATCCCCATTCCCAGCCGCGACAGACGATAGAGACTCTCCCCCGCCACCATGTCGGTGTTGAAGCGCGACAGTAGCTGCTGGCGAATGAGGTCGTTGATGGCGTTGTTGGCGCGACCGGTCAGAGTCTCGTCCATCTGGCCAAAGGCGTTGCTGACGTAGCCAAAGGCATCGTGCAGCGCCGCTTCCGACAAGTCCGATTCATCTTCGGACAAGGTCTTGATTGCAATCAGAAAGGCCAGCCGGTCGGTAGGCAGGCTCAGCGCCAACCCCTCCTGTCTGACCCACCCTACTATCTCCGGCACAGAACGCTCGGGCAGGGTACGGGATGTACTCATCATGACGTCATCATCTCGTTGTTATCCATTTGGATGGCCTCATCATGGAAATCTGACCATCTCGTTGTTATCCATCGGGATGGCCTCATCATGGAAATCTGACCATCTCGTTGTTATCCATCGGGACGGTCTCATCATATGAAACTGACCATCTCGTTGTTATTACAAGGCTGCCAGACAGACTGCTTGTCAGCTTGACGGTTTCTGCGCCATCACATGGATATAGCGACCCAGGGAGATAAACGGCTCCTGGCGGCAATATTGCTGCTCCATGGCCAGCAGATCATCGAATTTCTCGACCTGATCCTGCTTGTGGCGCATGTAGTCGTGGATGACCCGCACCCCTGTCTTGCCGATGATCTTGAGCCCCCCTCGCCCAATCCAGTCGTACACCTGCTCCGGCAACTGCGGATTGGTAGGGGTCAGGGCGGTCTGGCGTTTCTTGCGAAGACCGAGGCCCACATAGTCAAAATTACCCACCACCAGGCTCTGAAACAGCAGGCCATGACGGTTGTAAAAAAGCAGCGACAGTATGCCCCCTGCATTGACGAAAGGGAACAGACCGAGCAAGGTCTGGCGCGGCTCGGCGAGCCACTCCAGCACGGCGTGACAGAGCACCAGATCAAAGGTGCCGGTCACGTGGCTCTTGAGATCCTGAATGGGGCACTGGATGAGACGAATTCTCTCTTCCAGCCCCTTTTCAGCGATCTGGACCCGTGCAAGTTCAAGCATTTCGGCGGAGAGATCGCACAGCTCCACCTGATGACCCATGGCCGCCAGCTTCTGGGCAAAGTAGCCAAATCCGCCCCCCGCATCCAGGATGCGCAGGGGCCGGTTGCCAAGGCGAGCCAGGCAGGCTTCGATATCGCTCCACACCACAGTGGTGCGAATGCGCCCCTTGGTGGAGTCATAAATGTTGCGAGCGAACTTGTCGGCGCGCCCGTCAAAACTCTGATCTTGCTTCAAGACACACTCAACTTTTGGCCACAGGATTGGGCCTGACGAAAAAAGAGGGGTATTCTGTCACATCCCGAATTTGCTGAAAACTCAAGGACGACATCCCGGTGTTTGAGCTCAACCTGTTTGCTGCCAACTTGTTTGTTATCAAGAAATGGCTAGGCCAATTGCTGATGCCGCTACCTTTCTCCCTCTCATTGTTGCTGCTGGCGCTCTTGCTGCTCTGGTTCACCCGTTTTCAAAAAACCGGCAAGCTGCTGGCGACCCTCTCCTTGCTGGTCGTCGCCCTGATGGGAATGCGACCAATAAGCTATGAGCTGGCCCGCCCGCTGGAGCAGACCTTCCCGCCCTTCGAGATAAGCCTGCACCCGGATATAACCGCTATCGTGGTGCTGGGCAACGGCCATGTGAGCGATCCGGCTGTGCCCGAGCGCGCCTGGCAGAACAATATAGCCCTCGCAAGAACCCTGGAGGGCGTGCGGCTGGCCATGGCCTATCCACAAGCGGAGCTCATCTTCTCCGGTTATGTGTCCGGAGATCCCCTCTCCAACGCCGAGGTCAATGCCCGCATGGCGATGAGTCTGGGCATTCCCCGCTCGCGGATGACGTTGTTTGAAAACAACAAGGATACCCATGACGAAGCCGTCAGCATCAGCCGTTATCTCAAGGGCAAGCGGGTGGCGCTGGTCAGTTCGGCCACCCACCTGCCCCGGGCCATGGCGCTCTATCAGGGACAGGGACTCAACGCTGTGCCGGCCCCTACCGACTACACCGCCAAGCAAAGTCAGGTGGCGCAACCCCTCTACAGCTACCTGCCGAAGGGGCGTTATCTGATGTATTCCGAGGCTGCCATTCACGAATGGATTGGGGTATGGTGGGCCCGTTTGCGAGGGCAGGTTAACGATTGAGCAATCGAGCCTTTCATTCCTGATTTGGATCAGGAAAGCGAAAAAAAATTACGTTATTTGCCGCCGGGTCAGCTATCTTGGGCTCGGTTCAATTCATATAATGTCGCGCAATCAAATGCCTAGGAGATATACAAGATGAGACAGCACCTGGTAATGGGTAACTGGAAACTGAATGGCACCAAAGCTTCTGTCGAAGCTCTGATCAAAGGACTGACCCCGGCTGCTGCCGCTCATCCTTCTGTGCAAGTCGCCGTCTGCCCGCCGGTTATCTTTTTGGGTCTGGTTGAGCAGCTGACCGCCGGTAGCAAGATTGCCTACGGTGCCCAGAACGCCGACGTTCACGAGTCCGGCGCCTTCACCGGCGAGAACGCCCCCTCCATGCTCAAAGCCTTCGGTTGCACCTACTCCCTGGTCGGTCACAGCGAACGCCGCACCCTGCATGCAGAGAGTGACGACGTGGTCGCTGCCAAGTACGAAGCCATCCAGAAAGCGGGGCTGGTTCCCGTATTGTGTATCGGTGAGACGCTGGAACAGTTTGAAGCTGGCGTGACCAAGAAAGTGGTTGAAGCCCAGCTGAAAGCCGTCATCGACCGTTGTGGCATCGCCTCCTTCAGCAACGCCGTGGTTGCCTACGAGCCGGTATGGGCCATCGGCACCGGCAAGACTGCCACGCCGGAAATCGCTCAGTCCATCCACGCCCACATCCGTCAGTACCTGGCCGGGTTTGACGGCGCCGTGGCTGCCAAGGTACAGATCCTGTACGGCGGTTCCGTCACTGGCGCTACTGCAGCCGACCTGTTCGGTCAGCCGGACATCGACGGCGGCCTGGTGGGTGGTGCGTCCCTGAAAGTGGACGACTTCTCCCAGATTATTGCTGGCGCAGCCAAGTAAGCTGTTGCCCTGGAGGGGGCGCTTGCCCCCTCCTGCATATCGCTTTTCCTATGGTAGCCCCCGCATCCCATACGAAAGCCGATTATAGTCAATGTGGCTTATCTCATATTTTCAAAACTTCGTATTCGACAACTTAGATCCAGAGGCACTCATGACCAAACAAATCAAACGTATTGGTGTTTTGACCAGTGGTGGTGACGCACCGGGTATGAACGCAGCCATCCGCGCCGTGGTGCGTGCTGGTCTGCACCATAACCTGGAAGTTTACGGCATCTATGATGGCTACCTCGGCCTGCATCAGGGCAGGATCGTCAAGCTGGAACGTCACAGCGTCTCCGACGTGGTAAACCGTGGGGGTACCTTCCTGGGCTCCGCCCGTTTCCCCGCCTTCAAAGACCAGAAAGTGCGCGCCGAAGCGATCGAGAATCTGAAAAAACACGGTATCGACGCCCTAGTAGTGATCGGGGGGGATGGCTCCTACATGGGTGCCAAGAAGCTGACCGAGGAGGGTTTCCCCTGCATCGGCCTGCCGGGCACCATAGACAACGACATCGCCGGTACCGACTTCACCATCGGCTTTGATACCGCCCTGAACGTGGTGGTCGACGCTATCGACCGTCTGCGCGACACCTGCAGCTCCCACCACCGTATCTCGGTGGTCGAGATCATGGGCCGCCACTGCGGCGATCTGGCCATGTCTGCCGCCGTTGCCGGTGGTGCAGAGTACGTGATAGTGCCAGAAGTGACCTTCGACAAGGACAAGCTGCTGCTGCAGATCAAGGAAGGCGAAGCCAAAGGCAAGAAGCACGCCATTATCACCATCTGTGAGCACGTCACAGACGTGAACGCCCTGGCCAAGGACATCGAAGCCATGACAGGTCGCGAGACCCGCGCCACCATACTGGGCCACATCCAGCGTGGCGGCTCACCCACCGCGCGCGATCGCATCATGTCCAGCCGCATGGGTGCCTTCGCCGTTGAACAGTTACTGGCCGGTCAGGGTGGCCGCTGCGTCGGGATCCAGGGCAACGAGATGGTGCACCACGACATCATCGACTGCATCGAGAATCTCAAACGCCCGTTCGATCAGGAGCTGTACGATCTCTCCACCACCCTGTTCTAAGCGTCCGTCGCTTGCTCAGCCTGTGTGACAAACCCTCCGCTGGAGGGTTTTTTTATGCGCGTCCTGTACCCGGCAACGGGCGAAACTGGCAGTTGTAGGCCCCCTCTCTCTTACCGCACTACTGCTGCGCTGTTTCCCCCCAGTCTTGTCCCCATGCCCACCATACCGGCGAACGGAGCCGACCCCCGCCTCCTAAACCCGCGAATAGTCAGTGGCGACCCTCTCGCCGTGGGTGAATGGACGCCGGTTTGTTGCCAAGGTTTAGCCGCTCACGCCTCTCGGGTATGCCGACTGGCTGGATAGCCTCTACCGGCATCGGGCGCAAGGTCAGCCCCCGGACCTCCTCCCACCACCACAGGCAACCGGTGACGTCGGCTAGCAGCGTGATCGTCATCCCAGGAAGGCAGGTCGCCTCTTCGCCACTGGTAATGCCGTCTCGATAAGATCTGACGCCGGGGCACACAGACACATGGCATGAGAAAATGTACGCCCTGCAGAGGCCACCATACGCCCCACCCTCAATGGCAAACCTCCCGTTTTGTTCGCTATTTTTACGCGCTGACTGAGAAGCGGGTGCAGCCCCCGCCCCCTGAAGGAGGCGTCCTGTCAGGCTTCACGGTACAAGATGCGACAAAAAATGGATGCAGCCTTCACATTCAGCCAAGGAATAAGCCAACCTGCTTTCGACGACAACTTCAGACGCCAAAGAGGGGCTTGAAACCGAATTAAATTTCAAGTAACCACAAAAAGCCTCATATAAAACCCATCAAAAAGCCAACACGACAAACATATAACAATATGAATTTTATAGACTTACACCTCAAACCCAAAGCGCTCATCAGCATCACAGAGAAGGTAAGATGATAAAATAGACGCCAAAATGCAAAAACGAGGCTTTAGGCTTGCCACCATTCAAAATGGCAACATAAATACATTTTACTATTGTTTTACCGCACAGTTATGGTATCTTTGTTCCATCAACAGTCAGCCAAGGGAGACAAAATATGAAAGAGTTTGTTGTTACTGCCGTTTTTACCGTGTTTTTCACTCTGGTTGCCGTCTCTCTGCCGTCGTTGTCACAGCTTTGAGCCGGTTAGTCATCCAGCATCTTGTATGACTGAATGACAGCCAGAGCACAGGCGCTGACTAATTCACCACTCTCTGTCTTTTTTGGCTACTTCACCCTGTGTGATACCGAAAGCCTTATTTAGAACTGGTTGATGCACACTATATAAGCTGCATGTCACTGCCACCGCCCACAAGGGGAGCCTCATCGCTCCCCTTGTTGCATTTCCTCTCCGGGATTTACTCTTGCTCCCCTGCCCGTCACAATATCCGCTTGATTCGCCATGCAGGAATTACCATGACCCAAGATGCTCTACGCCAGTGGCGTCGTGATCTTCATCGTCTGCCCGAAGCGGCCTGGTGTGAATTTCGCACCAGCTCCCTCATTGCTCACCATCTTTCGGAACTCGGTTTCTCCGTCATGCTCGGTGACAAGCTGCTGGCCAGCAACCTCATCATGGGACGGGAGGTAGACGTACAAGCCCAGAAGGAGCGGGCCCTGCGTCAGGGGGCCCATCCCGACTGGCTGACCCGCATCAAAGAGATAACGGGAGTAATGGGGGTATGGGACAGCGGTCGTCCAGGCCCGACCCTGGCTTTTCGCTTCGATATCGATGCGGTAGAGGTCGATGAGAGCCAGGATGAGCTGCATCCCCCCAGTCAGGAAGGGTGGCAATCTCGCAATGCCGGCTGGATGCACGCCTGTGCCCATGACGGTCATACCGCCATCGGGCTGGTGCTGGCCGAGCGGATCGCCGCCCAGGCAGAGCAACTCAACGGCCGCATCAAGCTGTTTTTCCAGCCCGCCGAAGAGGGGTGCCGTGGTGGCAAGGCGCTGGCAGCCGGCGGTCAGCTCGACGATGTGGATGCCCTGCTGGCGCTGCACATCGGCATTCATGCCAACAGTGGCGAGCTGGTGGTCAATCCCACCGAGTTTCTCTGTTCAACAAAATTTGACGTGGAGTTTATGGGGCGCGCCGTCCATGCCGGTCTTGAGCCCAATGCGGGCAGCAATGCGCTGGCGGCAGCCTGTACGGCGACCACCGCCATGCTCGGCATTGCCCGTCATCGCGATGGCATGACCCGTATCAACGTGGGCCAGCTCAGCGGTGGCAGCGGTCGCAACGTGATCCCGGGCCATGCCCGCCTGCAGGGGGAGACCCGAGGTGCCACCCCGGCGCTTAACGATTACATGTTCGGCCAGGTACAGCAGATAGTGGAAGGGGCTGCCATGATGCAGGGCGCCACCTACCTCATTCGCAAGCAGGGGGAAGCCATCGGCATCGAGAACAGCCCGGCCCTGCTCGAAGAGATAGTGCCGCTGGCTCAGGCGCTCAAACTTGAGACCATCCACACCCGCCGCTTTGGCGCCAGCGAGGATGCCGGCTTTCTCATCGAGCGGGTGCAGCGCAATGGCGGTCAGGCCGCCTACCTGATCCTGGGGGCCAATCTGGCGGCGCCTCATCACCACCCAGAGTTCGACTTCGACGAAGCCGTGCTGGAACACGGGGTCGCCCTGCTCGAATCCTGGCTGCTCAGTCGTCTGGTGCCTGATACATGACAAGATGACAAAAGGCAGCGCTGGCGCTAATGCCGATCAGTTAAGGATCCATTGACCGATCCTTCTGATG
>NZ_CAWNYS010000283.1:0-5797 GCF_963878295.1 Aeromonas sp. HMWF014
GTTCGAGGTCCTGCAGGCGAGCAAATCGCGGGAATTGGTGCCCCTTGGCATGTCGGTGGCCGATCCGACCCTGTTTCCCCATCCCCAGCTCGGGCGGGCACTGGCCAGCTGCATGCGCAAGCTCGATCCCTTCAGCACGGTGGCCGACCTTCCCCCCGGCAACGAGGCGCTGCGCCGCGCCATCGCCCAGCGCTACGCCAGCGACGGGCTGGCGGTCGACCCGCAGGAGATCATCATCACCACGGGGGCCATGGAGGCGCTCTCCCTCAGCCTGCAGGTGCTGACCGAGCCGGGGGACTGGGTGGTGGTAGAAACCCCCACCTTCTACGGTGCCCTGCAGGCCATAGAGCGGCTGAAGCTGAAAGCGGTGGAGATCCCGGTGATCCCGGGGATAGGTATCGATCTGGCGCTGCTGGCCGAGGCGCTGGCCGAGCGCCCCATCAGGGCCTGCTGGCTGATGGGTAATGTGCAGCACCCGTTGGGCCACTCCATGCCTGATGAACACAAACGCGGGCTGATGCAGTTGCTCAACACCCACGGCGTCGCACTGGTGGAGGACGACGTCTATGCCGAGATCTATGTTGGCCGCGAGCGGCCCAGGCCCATCAAGTATTGGGATGCACGCGGCGATAGCCTGCTCTGCAGCTCGTTTTCAAAGTGCCTGGCACCGGGCTTTCGGGTCGGCTGGGTGGTGGCGGGGCCCCATGCCGAACGCATCCAGCGGCTGCAACTGATGTCGACCCTCTCCACCAATGTGCCGAGCCAACTGGCACTGGCCCAGATGCTGCTCAACGGCGGCGTGGATGCCCACTTTCGCCGTCTGCGCCACACCCTGGCACAGCGCCAGCAGCAGATGCGGGCGGTCCTGCTGAGCCTCTTCCCGGATGAGGTGCGCATCTCCTCCCCCGATGGCGGCTACTTCCTCTGGCTGGAGTTTGACACCCGCCTCGACAGCCGCGCCCTGCACGCCAAGGCCCTTGCCAGTGGTTTTTCAGTGGCCCCCGGTGCGCTTTTTTCCAGCCAGGGGCAACACAACCACTGCCTGCGTCTCAACAGCTCCCATCCCTGGAGCCCGCAGCTGGAGGCCGCCCTGATCAAACTGGCCGGGCTTATCGACACCACACTTAAGCAAAGCTCTTCGTATGAATAAGCGTCACTTTCTGTGGCATATGAAATATTTGGAAAATGCGCTTAACGTATGCGTATAAAAAACGGTATAAACCTTAATCACGATTTAATCTTCCCAACCAGTCGCGTATGCGACTGGCATTCCAACATCATAAGTTGAGGGTGAAGTTTAATGACAGTTATCAGATATTTTTACCAGTGCAGCGTTAAGGATGGCATCATTATTATCAGCAAATACTGCAATCCCTTTTACCATATTACCCTTTTTCAGAACACCTGAAGCCAGGGCTTCATCAACGGTGTCTAACTTGAACTCCTGATTATTTTTGGCGTATGCTTTCAAGCAAGTTTTTGATAAGTCGATGTCATTGCCAGATAGCTTTGCCAAAGCAATTTCAAAGGTTTTTGTGTAAGCATCTTTGGTTCCTATCGACATTGAGCCTTGCGATTTTTCTGTTGCATATACGGCGATGTCCCCAACCGTTGAAGCGTTTGCAGCGAAACCTGAACCAGCCACTACCAATGCTGTAGCGATAATAGAAATCTTCATCTCAATCTCCTAATAAAAGAACAAACAATACAGAAGTAAAACCAATCCGGTTTCTGACAAGAAAAGCATAAAGGTAACTAGCCAATATTATCTTGCACAGTGGTTGATTTTAGTTAGCAGCGCCTACGATATGCACAGTGCATTTTAAACGCATGATCACACCTGCCACAAGTAAAGAGTCGAATTACATTCTTTTACAACTACATAAATTGTTACAAAATGTTCCAGCCCTGCATTACAATTTCATTTGTTCATTAAAACCAGCACAGTTATATATTATTCTGCCACTCAATATAGGCAACGTATAACCAGAGCCCGGCAGAAAATGACTCACCAGAAAAAGCAAACAACAGAGGCCCGTAACGGGCCTCTGTGTGGGAGATAACGCGACTTATCTGGCCATGATCTGTGACTGCACCTTGAACCCTAATGTTTCATAAAGCGACTTGGCTCTCTCATTGAAGGACATGACTTCCAACCGGATCTGACAGGCATCACGGGCCTTGGCCCAGTCGTCGCAATGGGCAATCAAAGCCTTGCCTATGCCTCGGGACCTGTGGTGTTCGTCAACCACCACTGAGCCGATACGGCAGATGGGGAGCCTGGTGAGAAAGGGGATGGCTTCATTGATGTCTATTCTGGCGGTCAGAAAACCCACCACCTCGGCATCCAGCACGGCGACACAAAACAGTCGCCCTTCGCTGCCGATGGCATTGAGCAGAAAACCCCGCTCCTGCGGTGATGGCGGACAAAACACATCGGGGGCATGTTCAAAGTGGATCAAGCCTATCTGTCGATTCAGCTCGAGAATGGCGTCGATATCCTGCCCGGTTGCCGTGCGTATCTCCAACATGTGCTCCTTGCTCTGGTGCTTGCTAACAGGTGGGCACGTCCATCCTCTTTGGGATGGGCGAAAAGCCCATCATTATGGGAGTCAGCGGCAATTACAAGGGTCAATCGTATTCACTTGTGGCTGTGTGTGAGCCTCGCCGCGGGCAACAACAACGCCCCGTGACGGGGCGTTATGGCCATTCCCGCTACCACAGCGTCAGCTCGGGGATCCCAGCTGGGCCACCTGCCGCTCGATACTCCCCTTGAGGTTGTCATCGAGTTTCAAGGCCCGTGCCAGCTCATCCAGATAGCCGCGCTCCATGAAGTGATCCACATCGATGGCGAGCAGGGAGGCGAGGTAGACCTCGGTGGCCTGCTCCATGTCGGTCACCTCCCGGGCCAGCGCCTGCGGATCGAGGGGACGGGCCAGCTCGGCGTCAATCCAGCGCGCCGCATCGCTTTGGCCCTGCTCGGTCAGGTAGTCCTGGACCTTCTGGCGCTCGGCCGCGTCGATATGGCCGTCGGCCCGGGCCGCCGCCACCATGGCGCGCACCAGCAGGGTGGCGCGCGCATCCAGCGCCTGCCCCTGCAGGGTATCGAGGGGCTGGGTGGGTTGCGTGGCTCCGCTCTGCTGGGCCTGCCAATCCTGATAAAGCTTGTAGGCGAGGCCACCGAGGGCCGCCGCCCCGCCTACCGCCGCCACCTTGCCGCCATACTTGCGCACCTTCTTGTTGCCAAGCAGCAAGGCCATGGCACCGGCGGCCAGGCCGCCTTGCGCCATGCCCTTCATCTGCGACTTGCGGCTGTCGCCGCCTTCGTTGAGCCAGCCTTTGCCAGCGCCCAACAACTGATCCAGCATCTGTTTCATCATGACTCCTCGCAATGGAATCCCCATGCTCGCGCCACGTTTATGAACCAAGAGTGAATGCCTGCCCAATATCGCGCCGGGTCCGGTGCATCTTGTCTTTATTCACGGTATACCTGACATACATGCGGGCCTGCTTCTCGGGCCTGCCAGGGCGCCGGTAAGCCCACCGGCCCCGCAACTATTGTCAGGAAAAGGAGAGTGTATGACCCCACCCCGCGAACTGACCCTGCAGTTTCTGGCCGAGCCCGCCGACGTCAACTTCGGCGGCAAGGTACACGGCGGCATGGTGATGAAGTGGATCGATCAGGCGGGTTACGCCTGCGCCGCCGGCTGGTGCAGCGGCTATGCGGTCACTGTCTACGTGGGGGGCATTCGCTTTCTGCGCCCCATCCAGATAGGCCAGTTGGTGGAGGTTCACGCCCAGGTGATCCACACCGGCACCACCAGCATGCACCTGGCAGTGGATGTCTACAGCCGCCATCCGGCCAGCCGGGAGCGCCACAAGACCACCCATTGCATCATCATCTTCGTGGCCATGGACGAGACAGGCACACCGACCCCTGTGCCCCAGTGGCAACCGGTGAGCGAGAGTGATCGGCAGTTACAGCTCTACGCCAAAAAGCTGATGGCCCTGCGCGAGGAGATCGACAAGGAGATGCGCCAGCACCTCTGAGCCCTGCATCACCCGTGACACAGAGCCGGTCCCTATCCGGGTGCGGCTCTGTATAATGGCATTTTCCCCGTTACGGAGTCTGTCATGTCACTGGAAAATGCCCCGCCCGAGGTCAAGCTCGCGGTGGATCTTATCGAGCTGCTGGAAACCAACCGGATCGATCCGGCGCTTGCCCTGGCAGCGCTGGCCATCGTCGCCGAGGACTATCAACGCAAGCTGAAAGAAGGCAAGGATCACTGACCCACTCCTGGTCGCTCTTTCTTCCGGCTTCGGGTTTACCGGCGCAGACTCTTCTGCTCACCATCACCAGCGTCGCCGGTTACTGCGGCCCCATCACCTCGTCACAAAGGGCGATCAGGGCTGCGCTCAAGCGGGTCAGTGGCTCGCCCCCACTCGCCCCGGCATGCAGCGCCAACTCTACCGGATTGATCTTGGGCCAGTGCGACAGGGTCACCTGATCCGGTTGCAACAGCCGTTTGGGCAGCAAGCTCACCCCGATCCCCGCACTCACGGCCCCCTGCAAACTGGCGAGACTGGCGCTGACATAGGCGATGCGCCAACGCCGCCCCTGTCCATCAAGCGCCTCGGTGATCTGCCGCCGATAGAGGCCTTCGCTAGGGAACACCACCAGCGGCAAAGGGTCACGCTCGCTGGCGGGCCAGTCGCGACTGTCGACCCAGGCCAGGGGTTCACGCCAGCTGGCGAGGGGGGCGCCTTGCCCACGCGCCTGCTTGACCAGCGCCAGATCCAGCTCACCGGCTTCGAAGTGCTGCCAGATCTCGTGGCTCAGGCCGCTGTGCACCTCCAGTCGCACCTCGGGATAGTCGCGGGCAAAGGCTGCCAACACCGGGGCCATGGCACCGGCGGCAAAGTCTTCCGGCACTCCCAGGCTCAGTTGCAGGCTCCCTTCGGTCACCTGTTCCTCGGCCTGTGCCAGCAGCGCCAGAATGCGGCGGGCCAGCCCCAGCAATTTTTCGCCCTCCGCCGTCGCCACCACCTGGCGGCCAGCGCGATCCAGCAGCGGGCAGCCGAGCTGCTGCTCAAGGCGGCGTATCTGCTGGCTGATGGTAGATTGGGTCAGGTGCACCCGCTCACCGGCGCGGGTGAAGCTGCCGGTGTCGATAATGGCGACAAAACTGCGCAGTAACAGGGGATCCAGCATGGGGCACTCCATTTGCAAAACCACTGAATGTCATTCTATCATTTAATTTCCAAATGACTTTCAACCCCGCTAGGCTGGCGTTTTTGCCCCCTTTGACGGTGTTCTGCCATGTTCAGCCCCGATGCTTCCGCTTCCCGAATGCTCCCCGTTTCCCTCTGCGCCGAGGGCGATGCCTGATGAATCAACGAAATACGGATCAACACCCAGTCCACACCGCCCTGCTGGTGCTGGTGATCCTGATTGGCCTCAACCTGCGCCCCTTCCTCACCGCCATCGGCCCCTTGAGCCGCGACATTGCCGACGCGCTGGCGCTGGGCATGGATACCCTGGCGTGGCTCACCCTGCTGCCGCTCTGGCTGATCGGGATCGGCGTGCTGATCACCCCGGGCCTGCGCCGCCTCACAGGCCCGCGCCAACTGCTGGGTGCTGCCCTCTTGCTGCTGGGGATGGGCAACGCCATGCGCTTTGATGCCCAGAGCGGCGCCCTGCTGATCGCCAGCGCGGCGCTCTGCGGCCTGGGCTCGGCACTGGTGCAAGGCGTGCTGCCCGGCCTTATCAAGCAGACCTTCACCCACAAGGTGCCGC
>NZ_CAWNYS010000284.1:0-2053 GCF_963878295.1 Aeromonas sp. HMWF014
CAGCCGGACAGTGCAGCCGCACATGGAAGTGGCTGAAGTGGCCGACCCAGGGACGTAGCTTGGCGACCCAGGGTTCATCAGCGGCCCGCTTGCACACCTCGCCCTTGAGCACCGGATTGATAAAGATGCGGGCAACCTCGGGCTTGCTGGCCGCCAGGCGCAGCAGTTCCAGTTGCTGGGGACCGAAACGTCCCGGCAAGACCCGGTAACTGGGCTCGTCGATCAGCGCCCACTCTTTGGGGGCATCCTGTTCCCATTTGCTGATGGGCTGGTTGGCCATCCGGAACCAGATGTCGGCATCGAGCCCGGTCTGGTGGCTGCGATGGCCCGAGCTGAAAGGGCCGCCGTGGGCCATGGCCAGATCGGCGATATAGAGATCCGGCATGCCGGCCATCCGGGTCTGGTTTGCCAGGGTCGTGAGATAGTGAATAAGGTCGGGGTGACCGTAGTAGCGCAGTCGTTTGCTGCGGATCACCTGATAGCCGGGCCCTGTCAGCGGGAGGGCCATGCTATGTTTGAGGCAGCCGGCCGAATAGCCGCCAATGGCTTCAGGAGCGATTGGGTGGGCACCGGCATGCAGGGCACTGGCCATGAACAGCAGGGTGGTAGCAAGCATGAGACTCCCGACAATTACGCTAAGAGGTGGGCTCAGATAACCCCAATCATATCAAGAGTCTGGCGAGGTCGTCACCCGACTTGCCGGTCGGGTTGCATCTTGGCGTCCGGCTCCCGCACAATGCGCGACACATCTAGGTGAGCGCACGAGAACATAAGGAGAGCGAGATGAAGGTGAGTGAGCTGGTGGATAAGGCGGGGCTCTGTTGCCTGATGCCTCCCGCCCGACGTTTTTATCCTGTGATGGGGATCTTGCTGCTGGCGAGTCTGGTGACTGTGCTGGCCGCCGTCGGCCTGGGCTATCCGGCGATGGGGCTGCTGCCTTGGGTGGGGGTGGTGTTTGGCGGCATAGTGCTGTTGATGATGGTGTTGCCTCGCAACTGGCAGCGCTGGCGACTGGCCGAACTTGCCTGGGACGACGAGCGCCTCTACCTGCTCAATGGCAGCGATGACAGGGCGCTGGCTCTGCCAAGAGCGGCTCTGGTCGGCATTGAGCGGGATCGCACGGTGGGCCACGACGGCCAGTGGCTGGCGTTCAGCCTGGATCTTCGGCTCGATGGTGAGCAGCTTGCGGCGGCGACCAAACTGATGGGGCTAGGTCGTGAGGGCACCCACGAAGTCGCACCCGGCATTTATCGCTTTGGCTTTAAACGGGCCTGGCATGGTCGCCGCGCACTCAAGGAGATGCTCAAGGCGCTGCTTCCCATGTGAGCTGACTATTTTCTCGACAATCCGCCTCAAAGCTCAGATACTGCCAGTGACTCGAATTGATCTTGCCTGTTCTGTTCACCCAAGAGATCAATGGCTTGAGTGAACAAAACGGGGAGTGCCTCGGCATGATGCCCTGGCAGGTCCGGCATGGAGGGTGTGCCCTTACTTCTGTGTTGGTGATTGGATAGAGAAGGCACCTTGAATCGAGAGTGGATGGCATGAAGATTTACGTAGGTAATCTGTCGTACCGGATGACGGCCGACGAACTGACAACCGTGTTCAGCCAATTTGGGCAGGTAGAAAAGGTCGATATCATCATCGATCGCGATACCGGTCAGTCCAAGGGGTTTGGCTTTATTGAAATGCCTGTCAATGGCGATGCTGAGAAGGCTATCGCCGGTTTACATGGCACCGAAATCGGTGGCCGCACCATCACAGTCAACCAAGCCAAACCGAAGACAGATGCACCACGTGGTCGCCCCCAGCGTCATCGTTGAGTTGCCTTGATAATGCAGAACGGCATGGGTATCCCCCATGCCGTTTTTGTTGGTGCGTTATGCCACTGCCATACAGGGTCAGGGCACGTCATACCCGAGCGCCGCCTTGCGAATGCGGAACCACTGCTGGCGGTTGAGCACGATGGACTCGGCGGCCACGGCGGCGGCGATCCGCTCCCGCTTGCCTGAGCCTATCAGCGGCAACGGCTGGCTTGGCAACATCATCACCC
>NZ_CAWNYS010000284.1:2063-2508 GCF_963878295.1 Aeromonas sp. HMWF014
ACAGGCGTCCGCCACCGAGGCAGGACCAGGCCATGGGCTTGATGCGCAGTTGCTGGCATTGATCCAGGGTGCCATCCAGGGTGGTGCTCTGGTTCAGCGGCGAGATCTCCAGCTGGTTGGTGACCAGCGGGAAGGGCAGGCGTGACTGCAGCAGCTCGAACTGGCGAGGGGTGAAGTTGGATACCCCCAGATGTTTCACTTTGCCCGCCTGTTTCAGGCTGATGAAGGCATCGGCCACCTCGTCGGCATCCATCAGGGGGTCGGGGCGGTGGATCAGCAGTAGGTCCAGATAGTCGGTGCCGAGCTTGCGCAGGGAGTTTTCGGCACTGGCGATGATGTGCGCCTTGCCGGTGTTGTAGTGGTTGAGCGCATGTTCCGGCTTGGCGGTGAGGGCGATGCCGCATTTGCTGACGATTTCCATTCGGGCGCGCAGGGAGGGCTCAAG
>NZ_CAWNYS010000284.1:2518-20427 GCF_963878295.1 Aeromonas sp. HMWF014
GTAACCGCCGTAGATGTCGGCGTGATCCAGGGTGGTCACTCCCAGGTCCAGGTGGTACTTCATCAGATCGAGCAGCGCTGCCGGGGAGAGTTGCCACTCCATCAGACGCCAGTAGCCCATGATGAGGCGGGAGAAGGTCGGGCCCTGCTCGTGCAGGGCAACGCGAGATACAGACATGAGTGACTCCTTGGGAAATTAATGCTGCCAGCATCTTGGTCTCTTCTGCCTGGCAAGGCAATAATGCGTTTTTTGTTCACTCGAACTTTGGTTCTGACAGGAGACATATGGAAGGATTTGCCGAGCGGTTGCGGAGTCTGATCGGGGTGGGCAGCATCAGCGCGTTTGCGCGTAAAGTCGGTTTGAGTGAAGCCCTGATCCGCAAATATCTGAAGGGGGCAGAGCCTGGCCTTGGCAAAGCAAACCAGATCGCCATGGGGGCCAACTGCTCGCTGGAGTGGCTTGCCACCGGTTGTGGTTATCTTTACCGACAGGCAGAAGTGGTGGATCGGGAGGCGCTGGCCGCCGCAGGTACCCTGCTGCAGGAGCTGCAGCCGGAGCAATCCCTGCCTGATGAGAGGCAACTGGTGACCCTGCTCGCCTACTACCAGTTCTTGCGCAGCCACAAGAGGGCCGACGGCTTCCTGGATCTGGCGTTGGCGCGCGAATTTGGCAAGCACCTCAATGAGGCATAAACCCGGATGGGCATAGCCAGCCAACTCTTGGCGGCAGCCGGTTATTATTCTGATAACCTCTAAACAGACGGCAGATCCGGGGAGAGGGCGATGGGCTATCTGATCTTGGGCAGTGGTGGATTGGGCACGGCGCTGGCCAGGGAGCTGTCGGCTCGTGGCGAGGAGTGGGTGCTGGCCGGCAGGCAATTGCCCAAGGGGCTGGATCCGGCCTGCTACTTCCCGTTGCAGGATGTGGAGCCACTCTCTTTCGATGCGCTGTTCACCCTCTATGACACAAGCCCCCTGCCGAGCGTGGTGATCAACACCATAGGCCTGTTGCACGACATCAACTTCATGCCGGAGCTGTGGGTGGAGGAGGTCAATCCCAAGTGGCTGTGCGACAGCCTGCTGGCCAATGCCTGGCCACATCTGGCCCTCGGCGCCTGCCTGAGCCGCCGCATGACCCCGGATGCCAGCTTGTGGCTCTGTTCTCTCTCCGATCTGGCCGGCAGCTTGACCGCCAATGAGGCGGGTAGCCGCTACAGCTACCGGATGAGCAAGGCGGCCCTCAACATGGGGGCCAGGACGCTGGCGCTCGAATGGCGGGATCGTTTTCCCGGAGCCGGGGTGATCACTGTGCACCCGGGCCCCATGGACACCCCCATGAACCAGCCCTTTCTCCATGCGCTGGCCCCCACTAGTCTGCAGGATCCTGCATTGATCGCCCCCCGTTTACTGGCTCTGATCGCCGGTTTATCGTTGGCGCAATCCGGCGCCTTTGTGGATCTGCAGGGGCAGCCGCTGCCCTGGTAAGCCGTCACCGGGCTCACATTCCAGCGACGCCCTGCTTGCCAAGCCCGCCCGGGCTGGCTAACGTCGTCCTCCTGCACCAGGAGGGATGTCATGCGCTATATCGATTTACGAAGTGATACGGTCACCCAGCCCACGGATGCCATGCGTCAGTGCATGCTCCATGCCGAGGTCGGGGACGATGTCTATGGGGAGGATCCGGGCGTCAACGCGTTGGAAGCCTATGGCGCCGACCTGCTGGGAAAAGAGGCTGCGCTGTTCGTGCCATCCGGCACCATGTCCAACTTGCTGGCGGTGATGAGCCATTGCCAGCGTGGGGAAGGGGCTGTACTGGGCTCGGCAGCTCACATCTATCGCTACGAGGCGCAGGGTTCTGCTGTGCTGGGGTCTGTGGCCCTGCAACCCGTGCCCATGCAGGCTGATGGCTCGCTGGCGCTGGCGGATGTACGGGCGGCCATCGCCCCTGACGATGT
Source organism: Aeromonas sp. HMWF014 (assembly GCF_963878295.1). Lineage (NCBI taxonomy): Bacteria > Pseudomonadati > Pseudomonadota > Gammaproteobacteria > Aeromonadales > Aeromonadaceae > Aeromonas > Aeromonas sp. HMWF014. The sequence continues at coordinate 4,473 of NZ_CAWNYS010000284.1, forward strand.
CCATTTTACCCAGACTCGCCTCGTCTGCCTCGAAAACACCCATAACGGTAAGGTGCTGCCCTTGCCTTATCTGCGCGAGATGCGCGAACTGGTCGATGAGCATGGTTTGCAGTTGCATCTGGACGGTGCTCGTCTGTTCAATGCCGTGGTGGCGAGTGGCCATACGGTGCGCGAGCTGGTCGCGCTGTTTGACAGCGTCTCCATCTGCCTCTCCAAGGGGCTGGGAGCGCCGGTGGGATCGCTGCTGGTGGGTTCTCATGCCTTTATTGCCCGTGCCAGAAGGCTGCGCAAGATGGTGGGTGGCGGTATGCGTCAGGCGGGGATCCTGGCTCAGGCTGGCCTGTTTGCGTTGCAGCAGCATGTGGTACGCCTCGCGGACGATCATCGCCGTGCCAGACGGTTGGCCGAGGGGCTGGCTGCGCTGCCTGGCATCAGGCTGGATCTGGCGCAGGTTCAGACCAACATGGTGTTCCTGCAACTGACGAGTGGCGAGAGTGCACCCTTGCTGGCCTTCATGAAGGCGCGGGGGATCCTCTTCTCCGGTTATGGTGAGCTGCGGTTGGTGACCCATCTGCAGATCCACGATGATGACATTGAAGAGGTGATTGACGCCTTTACCGAGTATCTCGGGGCGTGACAATCTCATGGAATGAACCAGGGCGCCGCGGCGCCCTGTGTTGTTTGCGGCTGGCTCAGGCTTGCCGCTGGCCACTTATCAGCATGGCCTCGTCGGTGGCATCGTAGATCATCACGGCGATATGGGTCACCTGGCCACCAAAGTCGGCCAAGGGCACCAGGGTCAGATTCTGGAACATATGGGGGGCCGAGCCCGTGATGGGGCGGTAGTTGGAGAAACGCAGCAGATAGGGTTTCTGCTCCCAGGTGCTGAAGGCGCGATTGTTGAGCTTGAACACCATGTTGGCCTTGCGCTCGAACCAGGCCCTGTCCACATCGGGGAAGAGATCGAACAGCACGCCATCGCGTACCTCACCGGCTAACCTGCCGCTGTGGCTTTCCATGAAGCCGTTCCACACCTGTACCCGGTACGCCTTGTCAAGCACCACCAGCCCCACGTCCAGATTCTGGACTATGTTCATCAGCCAATGAAATTCACGAATTTCCATGGTCACTCCCTAGAGCATGTGCATGATTTTATTGTTCATGGTGGCGATGGAATCTTCGGTAAACAGCAGCAGCAAGTCACACTGCACCGCGTAATCCTGGACCCGATAGTTGATCTCGATGGCCAGGGTGCGGCGCCAGCGGCTCTTGTTGGTGTTAATGAGATCCTTGATGGGCCTGTGCTGGCCGAGCACCACCGGATGACCTTGGCTGAAAGGGGTATCGAGCTGGCTGGCGTAACCGCGCAGGAAGGCACCGATCAGCACGTTGGCTGTGTCCATCAAGAGTTCCAGCTCGGCATTGCGATCCAGCGCCCCCTGGTGGTTCATCAGCCGGGCCAGATCCGTGAAGCTGGAGTCGTGGAACAGGATCAGCGCTTCGCCGGCGATCCCTGCCCCGATGAAGCCCTGACAGACGGCGGAGAGGGTATCCGAGTCGGCGGCGGCCGAGAGAGCCATGTGCAGCTCAGAGACCTCCAGCACGTTGACGTTGGGAATGGGCAGCACCACAAAGGCGTTGAGCAGGCGGGCAAGCAAGTCGGCGGCCTGGCCCATCGAGATGTTGGCGAGCTCCTGGTAAACGTCGCGGATCTCGGGGGTGAGCTTGACGCCAATATCAGCATCAGGCCCACCTGCCGTCAGGCCTTCAAGCAAGGCAGGCGCAGCGGCAACACTATTGGGTTGCCACAAACCGTGTTGTCTGAGCAGGGCACTCAGGGTTTCGGGGGCGGCCGGTTTCTTGATGAAATCGAGGGCGCCAAGACTCATGACCCTTTGATGCGCCTCGGGCTGGATGTCGCCAGAGACGACGAACACCTTGTTGCGCAGCCCTTCCTGTTGCAGGGTCTCCAGCACCCCGTAGCCGTCCATCTCCGGCATGGTCAGATCCAGAAAAATCAGATCGCCATGCCCCATCAGCACCTGTTCCACCCCTTCGAGCCCGTTTGCAGCGTAATGCAGCGTCACATCCCAGTCGGCAGGAAGGGCGCGGGCCAGCTGTTTACGAGCGAATCCTGAGTCATCACATATCAATACATTCATAGTGTTAGGCTGGCCTGGTCAACGAGAATTGTTAATAGTGTGGCCCGCTGACGGTCAGATGCAACGGGACAGACCGGTTGCCGGTGAAAATTGGTTGTCCCATTGGTGGTTCCGGTAGCGCGCTGAGTATTTTTCAACGAATTCAGCGAACATCTTAACACGTAGTGGGGCGAACTGAGGCTGACAGCGCAACATATAGAAGGGGCGATTGCCGGTTTGCCAGTCAGGCAGCACGGCAACCAGTTGCTCATCCTGCAGGAAGGGGTGGACGTAGTGGTGAGGTGCGTTGACTATTCCCAGGTGCCGTCTGGCGGCCCTGACTGCCGCCTGGGTCTGGTTGACGGTGAGCTTGGCGGTGCGCTTGATCTGCACCGTCTGCTCGTCCCGGCCGGTCAGTTGCCAGTGCTGATGGGGCCAGCAGTAGATCAGGGAGTGCTCCCCCAGCTGTGCCGGGTGAGTCGGTGTGCCCATCTTCTCCAGATAGAGCCTGGAGGCGAACAGGCCGTATTCGATGTGACCGAGACACTGGGCATTGGTCATGGATTGCGGCAGTTCACCGTTGAAAAACACCAGATCCCGATCGTTGTCGAGCAGGTGCTGATGATCATTGGTCTGGGTGATGTCGAACCGCACCGCTGGGTAGTGCAGGCCAAAATCCGCCAGCATGTCGACCAGTATGGTGTTGGAGAGTGCGATGGGCGCGGCGAGGCGGATCACCCCGTTAATGTCGGCTTCCCGGCCCTGAATTTCACCGGTAGCCTGCTCAATCTCGGCCAGCGGGGTACACAGACGCTCGTAATATCTGAGCCCGTCGTCGGTGAGGCGGAGTTTGCGGGTGGATCTGTGTAGCAAGGAGCAGCCGAGCTGCTCTTCCAGCTGAGAAATACGTCGACTGATGGTGCCAGTAGGCATGCCCAGTGCGGCAGCCGCATGGGAAAAACCTCCCTCTTGCACCACCTTGACGAACAGATAAAACTCTTCGATGTACTTCATAAGCGGTGTTCTGGGTGTAACAAGTGAGTGACCTTAAAAAGAGCCGCCCGCCTTGGCAAGTGCAATCCGGCGTTTAATTGATCTGGATTAGATTCGACTCCCGCTGGTATTGGTGCAACAGGCGGACAAATTCGGCAGGGTCCCGATCCAGGCTGTTGTCCGGCACCAGCAGATCGTAACCGAGCAGGTCACGCAAGCGGGTCATGCGATTGGCCAGCATGGCGATGACCCCCTCGTAGCGCTGACCAGAGGGGGAGCGAAAGTGGCTCTCCTCCAGCAGACCTTCTCCCTGAAAGGCATCACCGCAGCTGCCGCTGGCACAATCTTGCCGCTCGCTGCGCAGGGCTTGCAGCAGCACGGCCCTCTGTTCTGTCAGCAGGCGCACTGCCAATCTGGGTGTGATCAATGTCAAAAAATCGTCGTAATCTTTTATCTTCAAACCTATGTAGGGCAGGGCAACCAGGTCCCAGCCCAGATGAATGAGTGGTCGGTCAATACGTTGAATATTTCTCCATTTCAGGATCCAACCACCGTATTTATGGTGATATTGCAAACAATCGTGACAGAGCGAGAGGCTGAAATGGGGTTCAACCAGTTTCAATGAGCCGATAAATATCATCAGCAGACCCGCCAACAGGCCGGAGATGAAGGGGATTAGTGGTTGTTCACGGAATAAAAAAAGTATAAAAATCATAGTAATGGTTACTATGATGCCCAACAATATCAAGGTGAGTCCGTTTTTCCTGACCATGGGTTTCACATGTAGCGTTTTCATATGAAGTCAGCCCTTGTGCGCATGCTTATTTCCAGATTATGGGCTGGATCCGATTTTGTACCAGCGCCGGGCGTCCCGAGAGGGCGTCTTGTTGCAGGGTTTCCCTGTGATCACACATCATGAATCACCATATTAGATGAATACGCTAGACGAACGGTTATTGAACGGGATGGATGTGCTGCATACCCCGATCTGGGTTTATGACATCCAACATCATCATATCTACTGGGCTAATCGCACCGCATTGGGGGTGTGGGAAGCCAGCTCGCTTGCCGAACTGCAATCACGTGACTTCTCGGCCGACATGGCCGATGCCATCGACTTGTTGCTACAGCGCTATCTCGGTGATTTTCAGCAGGGACGCAGCTACAGCGAGTGGTGGACGCTCTCGCCCAAGGGGATCAAGAAGCAGATCTACCTGCGGTTGTCCGGCGTTCAGCTGGCCGGTCGCTTGATGATGATGACGGAGGCGGTGATCGACGCCGATACCCTCTATCAGGAGTCCTCCCTCGCTACCGGCGATACCCTGGCCTGTCTGTTTGACAATCAGGGTCGGTTGGAGAGTGGCAACCACCATTTCGACATGTGTTTCGGTGACCAGGTCAACCAGCTTTCCCAGGTGTTTTCCGGCAACGACCAAGCCTTCTATCAGAAGCTCTCCCGACTCGATGAAGTCGTGGCGGAGGGGGAGTGCCGGACGCTCAAGGGGATGCGCTGGTTCCAGTACCAGTTCCGTCATATCCAGCAGGGGGCGCAGATCCTGCTCACCATGCGCGACATAACGGACCGCAAGCTCGAGGAGCTGGAACACCGCCATCTGGCCTGGCACGACTCGCTGACCGGGCTGCTCAACCGTTACGGCCTGATGAAATCCCTCGAGGCATATTGCGGCCTGGGTGGGCGCTTCGCGCTGGTGTTCATGGATCTCGACAACTTCAAGCTGGTCAACGACAACTATGGCCACAAGGCCGGGGATCGTCTGCTGGAGCGGGTGGCCGGTCGGCTCAAGCAGGTTTGCCCGCGAGATGTGGAACTGGCACGCCTCGGTGGGGACGAGTTCACTGCCCTGGTGCCGCTGACTCACGCCAGCAATCGGGCGCAGGAAGTGGCCGATCTCATGCTCTCCCAGATGACCAAGCCGCTGCAGCTGAGCGGGGTGCCCGAGGTGACCATTGGCGGCAGCATAGGCATCGCCATCTACCCGGACGATGCGGATGACGGCGACAATCTGATCACCCGCGCCGACATGGCCATGTATCAGGCCAAGCAGATGGGGCGCCTGCGCTGGCAGCGTTTCACCCCCAGCATGCAGCAGAATCTGCACCGCAAGCTGACCCTGAAGCAATTTCTGGCCAAGGCAATAGGTCGGCAGGAGCTGAGCCTCTGCTACCAACCCCAAGTGGATGTGGCAAAAGGCAAACTGCTCGGTTACGAGGCCCTGCTGCGCTGGCACAACCCTGTGCTCGGCCATGTCTCGCCGGTGGAGTTCATCCCGCTGGCCGAGGAAATGGGGCTGATCCGGGAGATCGGCGGCTGGGTGCTCTCGACGGCACTGGCCCAGATGGCGCATTGGCAGCAGCAGTGGCAGGTGCCGGTGCCGGTCTCGGTCAATCTGTCCGGGTTCCAACTCTCCTCCGCCTTGCCGGAGCTGGTGGCTCAGCAGCTCAAGGCGTATGGCGTGGATGCAGGCCTGCTGACTTTGGAGTTGACCGAGACTGTCCTTATGCTGGATATGAAAGGTTGCATCGAGATCCTCGATGCCCTGAGCGAGCAAGGCATCAAGATCGCCATCGACGATTTTGGTACCGGCTATTCGTCGCTGGCCTACCTGAACCGACTGCCGATCGACACCATCAAGCTAGATCGTTCGTTCGTGGTGGGGCTGAACCTGCCAGTGATCCGTGCCACTGTCGCCATGGCGACCAGCCTGGGGCTTGGCATCATGGCCGAAGGGGTGGAGGATGAGCACGAGCTCGCCGCGCTGCGTTCCCAGGGCTGTCACGTGTTTCAGGGCTTTTTGTTCAGCAAGCCGATGACGGTGGCGCAGGTGGAGGCCAGCGCCTTTCTGGTTAGCTGCAAGGCGGGTGTCTATCCGCTGGCGGGATAGGGTCAAGGAACGTGCATCTGTCATCGTTAGCTGCGAGGGGCCTTGGGCCCCTCCGTTTTTTTGGGTAGAGTGTGGACTTCTTCCTGGAGACATCATGAACCCGACCATAGACCTTATTCTCGCCCATCGCTCCATCCGTCAATTTACCCAAGAACCCATCACGGCGACCCAGCTCGACCAGATCCTGAGTGCAGCCCAGTCTGCTTCCAGCTCCAGTTTCCTGCAGGCTAACAGCATCATACGGGTGACCGACATGGCCCTGCGCACCCGGCTCGCGGAGCTGGCGGGGCATCAGGCTTATGTGGCCGAGGCGGCCGAGTTTCTGATGTTTTGCGCCGATTATCATCGTCACGGTCAAATCGTGCCGGACGCCCAGACAGGTTATATCGAGCAGCTGCTGATCGGCGCCATCGATGGTGCCCTGATGGCCCAAAATGCCCTGCTGGCAGCCCAGTCGCTGGGATTGGGTGGCGTCTACATTGGCGGCATTCGCAATAATCCGGCCGCTGTGAGCGAGGCGCTGGGGCTACCAGACCTGGTTATCCCCTTGTTTGGGCTCTGTCTGGGCCATCCGGCGCAGGTTCCCGAACAGAAACCCCGTTTGCCCCGGGCGCTGGTTGTGCACGAGAATCACTATCAGACCGAGTTGGATCGCCCCTTGTTGGCGCGATACGATCAGCAGATAGAGGCCTACTATCAGGCCCGCAGCAGCAATAACAAGCAGCAGACCTGGAGCAGCCAGATCCGGGGCATCCTTGGCAAGGAGGCACGCCCCTTCATGCAGGCATTCTTGCAATCGAAAGGGTTCAACCTCAAGTAATGGGCCCGATGGACGATACTATGAAGTAATGGCAGTGTTGCCATCACTGCGTGATCCTGATCTCCGCTGCTGATTTGTGGGCCCAGAGCACAATAAATCGTGGGTAAGCTCGACGGTGCGGACTACCTTAAGTGGGTCAGCTGTTGTAGGATCGCGCAATTGGATTGGGACAGGAGTTTGAACATCCTATGATTTTAACCTTGGTATTGCTGTCTATTGGCGCACTCCTGTTTCTGGTTATCGCCTATAACGTGATGCAGCAATATAAGCAGAAGGCAGAGGCAGACAGGCGCCATGCCATCGCTCGTCATAAGGCAGTGGCGGATGAAACCGAAGAGGTGCTGTTGAATGTCAACTTGGTGCCCTTCTCTAAGAACATAGTGTTGTTGCTGCAACACCGTATTCTGGATGCGTACCGGGCGATCGCTCTGGTGATGCCCAACGGCCAGATCAAACAGCGCATCGCCGACGTACAGACCCAGATCAAAAATGTGCAGGAGAACTACAGCAACCAGGATGAGGGGCACTTCAAGACACCCGAATCCGACCGCCAGGCCATTCAGATGCTGCAACTGGTCAAGAAAATGCGTGCGGTGCTGCGGGTCGAGCACAACAAGGGCAAGATAGATCCCCACGGTTTTGCCCAAGAGGATCGTCGCCTCGAGCTGATGCAGCTCAAGATCAACATCTCCAATCTGGTCAAACGGGCCATGGATGCCCAGATCCAGGGGCAATATGGCACTTGTCGTCAGCTCTATACCAAGGGGCTCTCTGCTTTGGCCGGGGTATCTGACAAGGACCCTTATCTGATGGCCCGTGAAGAAGACATGCGCCAGGGGCTGGCCGGGCTGGATGCCCATCTGCAGCAGCACAGCGAGAAAGAGCTGCAGAGTATTAAGAATAAAGAGGCGGATGAGCTGGATGTCCTGTTCCAACCCAAGAAGAAATGGTGATCATGTCCCACCCACTCGATACCACACTGGGGCCCATGGCCCCATTTGTTTGCCAGCTGCTGGCTGAACTGGATCAACGAGCTGTCCATGTCGATGCCATCGACGTTGACCACCTCTGTTACCGCGCGGCCACGCTGGTCGAATATCAGACGCAGAAGCAGACCCTGGTGGCGTACGGTACCCTGCTGGTGGAAGGCATGATAGGGGGACGTCCTATTGCCACCTACCAGCTGTTTCATCCCGTGCAATGCGGCGACGTCAGCGTGCCCTGCATCGAACTGGCGGCGCCCAAACCGGGCCGCAGCCATCAGGCTGGGCTGGAGCACATAGAGCTGGTGGTGCCGTCACTGCCAGCGCTGGTCGCCGCACATCCCGATGTGCCGTTCAAGACTGGCAACATGGATGATCTTCGCAACCCGGACGTGGGCTTGATGTTGGCGTCGGGCCAGATCAAATTTCACCTGCGCGCCTTGGCCGAGGTGATCGAAGAAGAGCTGCGCACTGGCGCCGTGGTGCCTGTGCCTACCGATTATTACGATAACATCGGATTGCTGTGAGAGCGGGCACGGGTGCTTGTTGATGATACGCAGTGTAAGCGTGGGGGCCCCGACCGATGACTACGACTGCATATGGCAGGAGAGGGGGCGGGTGGTACGTCCCTTCACGTGACCGAGCCAGAGGCTCAGGCCCGCAGTGACCACCAGCACCAGCTCGATGCCGAGCACCAATCCCCCCAAGCCACCCCGCTCCCAGAAGGGGTGCAGGTAGAGGCCTCCCAGGCTGGCTCCCAGATAATACCCCACCAGATAGAGTGACGAGGCGAGCGCCCGGTTATGTTCCACGTGCTGGCCAACCCAGGCACTGGCACAGGCGTGGGCGAGAAAGAACCCGAAGCTCGAGATGAGCAGCCCCGTCAATATGGCCGCCAGCGAGCCGTGCAACAGCAGTGCACTGCCCAGCGCCATCAGCGAGATCCCCGCCAGCAGCAGGCGCTGTGCCCCCCAGCGGTGTGCGCAGCGACCACTCAGGGAGGAGGCGACCGTGCCCGACAGATAGGTCAGGAACAGCATGCCGAGCCACTGGGTGGGCAGGGAGAAAGGATCCTTGGCCAGCAGGAAGGTGAGGTAGCTGTACTGGTTCAAAAACACCATGAAGTTGAGCCCGCCGATGAGATAGGCTCCGACCAGCAGCGGGTTGCCCAGGTGGCTGCTGATGGCCTGCCGGAATTGGCCCGGATTGGCGATGACGGGCACGAAACGGGTCTGGGCGGGCAATAACCAGATGACGAGGGGCAGCAGGGTCAGGCTTATCAGGCCGATGCCGAGAAAAGTGTGTTGCCAGTCGCCAAACCAGCCAGCCAGCAGACCACCGACGACCCGGCCTGCGATCCCGCCGAGCGAGTTGGCGGCGATATAGACCCCGACGGCGGAGAGGAGGGCGCGTTTGCTGAACTCCTCTCCCATATAGGCGATGGCGGTGGCTGGCAGTCCGGCCAGCAATATCCCTTGCAGTATCCTCAGCAGCAACAGCTGTTCAAACTGGTGCACCAAGCTGATGAGCAGGGAGAGCAGGATGGCACCGGCCAGGCTCCACAGCATGATCCTGCGCCGGCCGAACCTGTCCGCGAGGCGTGCGCAGAGCAGCAGCGAGGCGGCCAGACCTGCAGTGCAGCCAGCCAGTGTCCAGCCTGCGGCCAGCGAGCTGACGGAGAAGACATCTGCCAGCAGTGGCAGCAGTGGATGGGTTTGGTAGAGGTTGAGAAACACTAGGAAGGAACCCAGGCTCAGGGCCAGGGTGGCGCGTCTCCATTCACGGCTGCCTACTTCGATCATATGCGGTTGTCCTGACGGCTTTTGTGCAGAGTAGTGCGCCGCAGAGCATAAATATAATATATTTAAGTTATCCAACTAATAAGATTAATTGATATGGATTTGAAACAGCTCACCTATTTGCTGGCGGTACGGGATGCTGGCTCCTTCACCAGGGCTGCCAATGGTCTGCATGTGGCCCAGCCCGCCATCAGCATGGCCATCGCCAAGCTGGAGCAGCAACTCGAGTTGCGGTTGTTTGACCGGCAGGATCGTACAGTGCGGCTCACCCCGGAGGGGGAGGTGCTCTGCCGTCATGCCGAGCGACTGTTGTTGCAGATGCACCAGGCAGAAGCCGAGATGGCCGAATTGAAAGGGCTTGAGCGTGGCGAGGTGCGCATCGGCATTCCCTACATGATGGGCTCTTACTACTTTCCTCCGATCCTGATGGCCTTCAAGCATCGCTATCCCGGCCTCAAGATCCGGGTGGAGGAGGCGGGCTCGCGTGAGCTGCTGAGCCGCATGGTGGATGGCACCCTGGATCTCGCCATCCTGATCACCAGCGATCTGCCACCTGCGCTGGAAGGGGCCCAACTGCTGCGTGAAGAGATGTTGATGGTAGTGGGGGAGGATCACCCGTTGCGGCAAGTCCCGGCCGTCTCCCTGACCCAGTTTTTCGGCCAGGAGCTGGCCATGTTCCGGCGTGGTTTCTACCACCGCGAGCACATGGAGGCATTGGCGCAGGGGCTGGGCTGTGAGCCCAATATTGCCTTCGAGAGCAACCTCATTCCGCTGCTCAAGGCGGTGGTGAAACAGGGCTTTGCGGTGACCACCTTCCTGCGGATGGTGCTGGACGAGGAGACAGCCCTGACCGGAGTGCCGTTTGCTCCGCCTATTTTCCTCGATCTCTGCGTGGCATGGCGCCGGGGGGATCCGCTCTCCATGGCGAACCGCGCCTTGCGGGATTTTTTGCTGGCGCAGGCCCAGCCATAAATAGCCAAGAAGAAAAGGCTATCAGGCAAAAGTTTGTTAGTATTAGTTCAAGTCGCCTTTAGAGCTTAACATCATGAAACTCCAACAGTTGCGTTATATCGTTGAGGTTGCCAACCACAGATTGAACGTGTCGGCAACGGCAGAGAGCCTCTATACCTCTCAGCCAGGGATCAGCAAGCAGGTACGCATGCTGGAAGATGAGCTGGGGATCCAGATTTTCGAGCGCAGTGGCAAGCATCTGACCCAAATCACACCGGCAGGACGAGATGTGATCAAGATAGCCAACGAGATCCTGGGCAAGGTGGAAAGCATCAAGGCGGTGGCGAGCCAGCATACTCATCCCGAGCAGGGCACGCTTCATATCGCGACCACCCATACTCAGGCCCGTTATGCGCTGCCTGATGTGATCAAGGGGTTCATCAAGCGCTTTCCCAAGGTCTCCCTGCACATGCATCAGGGTACTCCGACCCAGATCAGCGAAGCCGTGGTCAAGGGGCTGGCCGATTTTGCTATCGCCACCGAAGCGCTGCACTTGTATGAAGATCTCATCATGCTGCCTTGCTACCACTGGAATCGCAGCGTGATCGTGCCCAAGGGCCACCCTTTGACCCAGGTTGGCAAGCTCTCCATTTCAGATATTGCCCGTTTCCCGCTAGTGACCTATGTGTTTGGCTTCACCGGGCGCTCCGAGCTGGATAACGCCTTCAACCGGGCCGGGTTCGAACCCAATATCGTCTTCACCGCCACCGATGCAGACGTGATCAAGACCTATGTCCGGCTGGGGATTGGCATAGGCGTGATGGCGACCATGGCGCTGGATCCTGCGGTCGATACCGATCTGGTGGCGCTCGATGCCAGCCACCTGTTCGCCCACAGCACCACCAAGATAGGGTTTCGCAAGGGATCCTTCCTGCGTACCTACATGTATGACTTCATGACCCGTTTCGCCCCGCATCTGACCCGGGATGTGGTGGAGCGCGCTATCGCACTGCGCTCCAGTGACGATGTGGATGCCATGTTCGCCGATATCGAGTTGCCTATCCGCTAGCACGGCCACAGTGTCTGCCAACAAAAACGCCTCCCGATGGGAGGCGTTTTTTATGCGGGCGTGTGGTGCACCGGGATCACTTCTTGAACAGGTGATCCAGCTTGCTCGCTTTGGTTGAGAGATAAAACTCGTTGTGGGGATTGCGCCCTTCCTGCAGGGGAACCCGCTCCGCCACCGGAATGCCAAAGCTCTCCATCGCTTTCATCTTGCGTGGGTTGTTGGTCATCAGGCGTAAACTGGTGACGTGCAACGCCTTGAGCATGTCCGCGCAGATGGTGTAGTCGCGCATGTCGGCGGCAAAGCCCAGTGCCACATTGGCCTCAACGGTATCGGCGCCCTGATCTTGCAGGTGGTAGGCCCGGATCTTGTTGAGCAGGCCTATGCCACGTCCTTCCTGGCGTACATACAGTAAGACGCCCCGACCGGCCTTGGCGATGTTTTCCATGGCGGCCTGCAATTGGAAACCACAGTCGCAGCGCAGGCTGAACAGGGCGTCTCCGGTGAGGCACTCAGAGTGAATGCGGCCCAGCACAGGCGCATCACCCGTGACATCGCCCATCACCAGCGCAGCATGATCCTTGCCGGTACCGGTTTCCTGAAAGCCTACCAGCGTGAAGGTGCCCCAAGGGGTCGGCAACTTGGATTTGGCCACGAGGGTAACGCTGCTCATAGGTTGCTCCTTACTACAGCTGCTTAAAAAGGGCGGCCAGTTTAGCGCGCCTTGTCCATAACAACCATAAGAACAAAACCTTGAACTGTTTAATGACTTGAGTCGCTGTACGCAAACCACGCGATCGCGACGGCTTCTGTGCAAATGTGCGTCCTGACGACTGCCAGGCTCGGCACATTTGGGTATAATCGGCGCCCATTACCCCATCCCTTCCGGGATGTGTGCAACAAGAGTGCAGGAGAGAAATTATGCCTCAGATGGCCCCCGTGATGACAATCGATGGCCCGAGCGGTGCCGGTAAAGGCACGTTGTGCCAGCTGCTGGCTGAGAAACTGGGTTGGCACTTGCTTGATTCCGGCGCCATCTACCGGGTGTTGGCCCTGGCTGCCTTGCACCACGATGTAGAACTCGATTCTGAAGCCTCACTGGTCCCACTGGCTGCCAATCTGGATGTGCAATTCCAGGTGGACAGCGAGCAGGTCAAGGTGGTGCTGGAAGGGGAGGATGTGTCCCGCACCATCCGTACCGAAGAGGTGGGCAATGCCGCGAGCAAAATCGCCGCCTTCCCGCGGGTACGCGAAGCCCTGCTGCGCCGTCAGCGTGCATTTCGTCAGGCACCGGGTCTGATCGCCGACGGGCGTGACATGGGAACCGTGGTTTTCCCCGAAGCCGAAGTGAAGATTTTCCTCGACGCCAGCGCGGAAGAACGCGCCCAGCGCCGCTATAAGCAGTTGCAAGATAAGGGCTTTGATGTTAACTTCGAGCGTCTTTTAACCGAGATTCGGGAACGTGACGATCGCGACAGAAATCGCGCCGTAGCGCCCCTTAAAGCGGCAGAAGATGCTCTCGTGGTGGATTCTACCGCCATGACCATAGATGACGTGCTGGCAACAGTACTCGCCTATGCAGAGCAACAACTTGGTGATGCCAGCGCAAGCTGACATCCGGTCGTCTGCACCAAGGATGGCGCAGATTATTTAAAACAGCCCCGCTTGTGCCGGATTGCAAGTGGATGTTTCATTTGTGACATAAACAATGATCGAATCTTTTGCTCAACTCTTTGAAGAGTCCCTGAACTCCGTTGAAACCCGTCAAGGTTCCATCGTCAAGGGTACTGTCGTTGCTATCGAGAATGGTTTCGTACTGGTTGACGCCGGTCTGAAATCTGAGTCCGCCATCCCGGCTGAAGAATTCAAGAACGCCCTGGGCGAGCTGGAAATCAGTGTGGGTGACACTGTTGACGTAGCTCTGGACTCTATCGAAGATGGTTTCGGCGAAACCAAGCTGTCCCGTGAAAAAGCCAAGCGCCACGAAGCCTGGCTGCAGCTTGAAAAAGCTTACGAAGAGCAAGCTACCGTTATCGGTATCATCAACGGCAAGGTCAAGGGTGGTTTCACCGTTGAACTGAATGGCATCCGTGCCTTCCTGCCGGGTTCTCTGGTTGACGTGCGTCCGATCCGTGACACCGCTCACCTGGAAAACAAAGAACTCGAGTTCAAAGTCATCAAGCTGGACCAGAAGCGCAACAACGTTGTTGTTTCCCGTCGTGCCGTGATCGAGACCGAGAACACCTCCGAGCGCGAGAGCCTGCTGGCTAACCTGCAAGAAGGTCAAGAAGTTAAGGGTATCGTCAAGAACCTGACTGACTACGGTGCATTCGTAGATCTGGGCGGTGTTGACGGCCTGCTGCACATCACCGACATGGCGTGGAAGCGTGTTAAGCATCCTTCCGAAATCGTCAACGTTGGCGACGAGATCGCAGTCAAGGTTCTGAAGTTCGACCGCGAGCGTACCCGTGTATCCCTGGGTCTGAAGCAGCTGGGTGAAGATCCCTGGGTTGCTATCGCCAAGCGTTACCCGGAGACCACCCGTCTGTCTGGCCGCGTGACCAACCTGACCGACTACGGCTGCTTCGTTGAAATCGAAGAAGGCGTTGAAGGCCTGGTACACGTATCCGAGATGGATTGGACCAACAAGAACATCCACCCGTCCAAAGTTGTTAACGTTGGCGACGTGGTTGACGTGATGGTTCTGGATATCGACGAAGAGCGTCGTCGTATCTCCTTGGGTCTGAAGCAGTGCAAATCCAACCCGTGGCAGCTGTTTGCCGAAACTCACGCCAAGGGCGACCGTGTTTCCGGCAAGATCAAGTCTATCACTGACTTTGGTATCTTCATCGGTCTGGACGGCGGTATCGACGGCCTGGTTCACCTGTCTGACATCTCCTGGAACAACCAGGGCGAAGAAGCAGTTCGTGAATTCAAGAAAGGCGACGAAATCGAAGCCGTTGTTCTGCAAGTGGACCCGGAGCGTGAGCGCATCTCCCTGGGTGTCAAGCAGATCGAAGAAGACCCGTTCAATAAGTACCTGTCTGATAACAAGAAAGGTGCTATTGTTAAGGGTAAGGTTACCGAGGTTGATGCCAAGGGTGCTGTGATCGAACTGGCTGACGGCGTAGAAGGCTACCTGCGTGCCTCCGATGCTGCTCGTGACCGTGTTGAAGACGCGACTCTGGTACTGTCTGTTGGTGATGAAGTTGAAGCCAAGTTCATGGGCGTTGATCGTAAGAACCGCACCGTAAGCCTGTCTGTCCGTGCCAAGGACGAGGCTGACGAGCGTGTTGCTATCGATAGTCTGAACCAACAAGAAGAAGTTGTGTTTAGCAATGCTATGGCTGAAGCGTTCAAAGCTGCCAAGGGTGAATAATCCTTGATGCAAGAAAAGGGCGGCTTCACGCCGCCCTTTTTTATATTGGCGTAATGAATATTGCATGTGATCGGGGAAGGAGATTTAACGTTATGACCAAATCAGATCTCATCGAACAATTGGCTGCGAGCCGCATGCATATGCCGGCCAAAGATGTCGAAGCTGCCATCAAGGAGATCCTTGAGCAGATGGCATCGACTTTGCAAAACGGCGATCGGATTGAAATCCGTGGATTTGGCAGTTTTTCACTGCACTATCGTGCCCCCCGAGTGGGTCGTAATCCCAAGACCGGGGACAAGGTTGAGCTGACCGGGAAATATGTCCCTCACTTCAAGCCTGGCAAAGAGTTACGCGAGCGCGTGAACATTATTGAATAATGCAGAAAACGGCATACTTGGGTATGCCTTTTTTGTTTTTATAGCCGCTATTGTGCCAATCGTCCGATTTCTCCAAGTCTTTTCCCATTCGCGCTAGAGTCTGCCCGTGATTTTAAGGATAATCAGCCTTTCATTAGATACTGACAGGGAGCTCCTATGAAGCGTATCTTGGCCCTCATTCCGCTGGTGCTGGTGTTTATTCTGACCTTGGCCATCGGGTCGCAAAATGGTCAGCTGGTGCAGTTCAATTATCTGATTGCCCAGGGGGAGTTCTCGCTCTCCATGTTGCTGGGTTTCTTCTTTGGTGGTGGTTTTCTGCTGGGCTGGCTGGTGTTCGGTCTGTTGTTTTTGCGCCTAAAAATGCAAAACCGTACCCTCAACCGCACCATGCGTCGTCAATCCCGCGAGTTGGAGCTGGCTCGGTCGGCAGTCAAGGAATAATGTCCCTCGATGCTTGAACTGCTTTTCCTGCTGTTGCCGATTGCCGCTGGCTATGGCTGGTACATGGGGCGCAGGAGTGTTCGCCAGGACACCCAGAAACAG
>NZ_CAWNYS010000284.1:20437-36677 GCF_963878295.1 Aeromonas sp. HMWF014
TCGCTTGGCAATCTGTTTCGTCAGCGTGGCGAGGTTGACCGAGCCATCAAAATCCACCAAAACCTGGTGACCCGTGAGCTGACCCGTGAACAGCGCCAGCTCGCGCTGCAGGAGCTCGCGCGCGACTTCCTGGCAGCAGGCTTGCTGGATAGAGCCGAGGCGCTCTGGAACGAGCTGTGCGAAGACGGCGACTATGAAGAGACGGCGCTGGCCCAGTTGCTGATCATCCATCAGCAGTTACGTGACTGGGACAAGGCCATTGAGGTCGCAGTGCGGTTGCAAAAGTATCAGGGCAAGAAGCTGGCCGATCCCATCTCGCATTTCTATTGCGAGCAGGCAGACAGTGCATTGCGCGACGGCGACAAGCCTGCGGGGCTTGCCAAGCTCAAGCGGGCGCTGGGTGTCAATCCAGCGTGTGCCCGTGCCAGCCTGCGACTGGCCGAACTGGCGATGGCGGCGGGGCAGTATGAGCAGGCAAGCAAGGATCTGCTGCGGGTGTTCGAGCAGGACATCGACTTTGCTTCCGAGGCCATCCCCTGGCTCACCGAATGCTATCAGCGCCAGGGCCGCTCTCTCGAGCTCATTCCCTTGCTGGAACAGGCGGTGGAGGATCACGCCGGCGTCAGCGTGACCCTGGCCCTTGCCAAACTGGTGGAGGAGCGTGATGGCCTGAGTCAGGCCCGCGCGTTGGTGCTGCGCCAGCTGCGCCGTCATCCTTCCATGAAGGGTTTCTACCAGCTGGTGGGCTTCCAGCTGGCCAGTGCGGAGGAGGGGCCTGCCAAGGAGAGCCTGGAGTTGCTGCAGCAACTGGTTGGCGAACAGATCAAGATCAAATCTACCCACAAGTGTCGGCAGTGCGGCTTTGCCACCCACTCGCTGTTCTGGCAGTGCCCATCCTGCCGTCAGTGGGGATCCATCAAGCCGATCCGCGGCCTGGACGGCGAGTAAGAGCCAAATCAATTGAAAGTGAGATGCCGGGTGCGGCAAGTGCCGCTGCGGTGTTATCAGGTTGAGCCTGGGCCTGGATGGTGACGCCACGCCCAGATGGTGAACAACAATCAATAGGAAGTGAGATGCTAGATCCCAAAGTACTGGTCGCGCTGGATTATCAGCACGAGGCCGATGCCTTCGCGTTCATTGAACGTATCTCTCCGGCCCAGTGCCGCCTCAAGGTGGGCAAGGAGATGTTTACCCTGTTTGGCCCCCAGTTTGTGCGTCAGCTGGTGGCCAAGGGATTTGATGTGTTTCTGGATCTGAAGTTTCACGACATTCCCAATACCGTGGCCAAGGCCGTGGCCGCCAGTGCCGAGCTGGGAGTCTGGATGGTCAACGTCCATGCCAGTGGTGGCGAGCGAATGATGCGTGCTGCCAGAGAGGCGTTGCTGCCCTATGGCGACAAGGCGCCGCTGCTTATTGGGGTGACAGTGCTGACCAGCATGGAGCAATCCGACATGGCGCCGCTTGGTCTGGACGTGAGCCCGGCTGAGCAGGTGATCCGGCTCGCCACATTGACCAAGGCAGCCGGGCTGGATGGGGTGGTCTGCTCCGCCAATGAGGCTCGTGATCTCAAGGCCTTGCTCGGCGCCGACTTCAAGCTGGTGACCCCGGGTATTCGCCCCACCGGGTCTGCGGCCGGGGATCAACGCCGGGTGATGACGCCGCTGGCTGCGATGCAAGCCGGCGCCGACTATCTGGTCATAGGTCGCCCCATCACCCAGGCAGACGATCCCGCCGCCATGTTGTCAAGCATCAATGCGGAGCTGACTGGGCGTTAAAATTTGAAGGCCGGGTACACCCCCGGCCTGTTTTTTTGGTCAAGGCAGCCTGGTGTTGGGCGCCATCACTCCTTGATGGCCTGACTGCCGAGACTGACGGGCAACAGGCCGAGCAGCAGGCCCGCCACCGAGCCAATCAGATGTGATTCGATGTGAACCCGGGCACCAATCAGTGCAGAAGCCGGGCTCTCGCCCGCGCTGTAGAAGTCCACTCCGAGCTTGATGACCACCCCCAACAGCATCAGCCAGCCCGAATAGCGGCGATAGCGGATGTCCTGCAAGGCTCCCCACACGAACAGGCCGTGCAAGGCTCCCGACAGCCCCATGTACCACTGGGTCTGCGGGCATAACCACCAGATGCCGACACCGACCGCGCACCCCAGTAACAGCAGTAATACCGGCAGGCGGCAGCCCGTCAGGTATTCGCGAAACAGGCTGTAGATCACGCACAGGCCACTCAGGTTGAGCAGCAGGTGCCATAAATTGGTGTGGGCCAGATTGCCTGTTATGATGCGCCACCCTTCGCCTTGGGCGATCAGGGCGCGTTCGAAGGAGAGTAAATGATTCGGTACTGTGAAGAAAAGCAACAAGCTGGCGAGTGAAAGCGTGATGACCCAGAGCAATCCTGATTTTTCTGACGACATGAAACAGCCCAACGACAAGAACAGTCGATACTGTACACGTTGCGCCAGAGCACTCAAAGCCTGTCTGTGTGATTATATTCAGCAGGTGTCTCATCTTGCTCCCCTCCATATTTTGCAGCATCCGAGCGAAGCGGGGCATCCCAAGGGGACTGCCGCCCTGCTGGCCGCCTCCCTCACCCGCGCCAGCATTCATGTCGGGGAGGATTTTGCCGAGGCACATTGGCTCAATGCCTTGCTGGCGGATCCCAAGGTGCACTGCTATCTGCTCTGGCCTGACGAACATGCGCTGGGGCTGGATCAGGTGCGCGATCAACTGCGCCAGGCGGGGGAGCACCGTCAGGTCTGCTTTTTGCTGCTCGATGGCACCTGGCGCAAGGCGTATCGCATCTTGCACAGCAATCCGGCCCTGCTGCGGCTGCCCAGGATCAAGCTCGGTGCCATACCGGGCCAGTACTCCATTCGCAAGAAGCCGTTTCCCGAGGCGTTGTCGACCCTGGAGGCGGGCTACCATCTGTTATCCCAGTGGGAGGGTGAGCCCGCGCGCTTCGCCCCGCTGATGAACCTCTTTACCCATTTAAACCGGCAGTGGCATGACTTTGCACAAGGTCGCCGTACTTGAACTGCCTGAAGGAGTGAAAAAGTGAAAAAAGCCGTTGTGGTATTCAGTGGTGGGCAGGACAGTACCACCTGTCTGGTGCAGGCTCTGGCCCATTATGACGAGGTGCACGCCATTACCTTCGACTATGGCCAGCGCCATCGGGAGGAGATTGAGACGGCTCGCCGACTGGCCAGTGCGCTTGGTATTGCCGCCCACAAGGTGATGGACGTGACCCTGCTCAATGAACTGGCGGTCTCGGCCCTGACCCGGGATGACATTCCGGTCCGCTGTGAGCTGCAGGACAATGGTCTGCCCAATACCTTCGTGCCGGGTCGCAACATACTGTTTCTGACCCTGGCCTCCATCTATGCCTACCAGGTGGGCGCCGAATCGGTGATCACCGGGGTGTGCGAGACCGATTTCTCCGGCTACCCGGACTGCCGCGACGAGTTCGTCAAGGCGCTCAATCAGGCGGTCTCCCTGGGGCTGGGTCGCGGCATTCGCTTCGATACTCCGCTGATGTGGCTCGACAAGGCCGAAACCTGGGCGCTGGCGGATCACTATGGTCACCTGGAAACGGTGCGCCAGCAGACGCTGACTTGCTACAACGGCATCGCTGGCGATGGTTGTGGCACCTGTCCTGCCTGTGAACTGCGTAGCCGGGGGTTGAACCTGTATCTGGCCGACAAGGCGGGTATCATGGCTCGGCTGTACGAGAAAAGCGGACTGTGAGCCTGCGTCTTGCCCTCGCTTGGGGTATAATCCGCGACTTTTGCAACAAGCCGTGACCGAGATGCACTACCCAATCAACGAGATATTCCAGACCATTCAGGGGGAGGGCATCTTCACCGGCCTGCCCGCCATTTTCGTTCGCCTGCAAGGCTGCCCTGTGGGTTGTCCCTGGTGCGATACCCGTCATACCTGGATTGTCGATCCCGCTCGTGAAGTGGGGGTTCAGGCGGTGCTCGACTGTTCCAATGAATCCGATGGTTGGAGCAAGATGAACACTGAGCAGATCCTGGCCAGTTTCCAGCAGCTCGGTTATCAGGCCCGGCATGTGGTGATCACCGGGGGTGAGCCTTGTCTGTATGACTTGCAGGCGCTCTCCTGTGCCTTGCTGGCAGCCGGCTATCAGGTGCAGATCGAAACCAGCGGTACCAGCGAGATCCAGACCCACGCCAATACCTGGGTCACGGTTTCGCCCAAGATTGGTATGAAGGGGGGACTGCCCGTGCTGATATCTGCCCTTGAGCGTGCCAACGAGATCAAGCATCCAGTGGCCACTGAGCGCCATATCGAGGAGCTGGATGCCCTGCTGGCGACCGCCACCTTGCGCCCAGACGTGGTGATTGCGCTGCAACCTATCAGCCAGAAGCCCAGAGCCACCCAGCTGGCGATGGCCACCTGCATCGCCCGTAACTGGCGGCTCTCCATCCAGACCCATAAATATTTGGACATAGATTAATATGGAGTGGCTGTCTGACGAGCGGGTGTTGTTGACCCTGACCCACAAGATGCCTTACGGCAAATATCAGGGGCGGCGCATCATAGATATTCCTGAACCCTATCTGGTGTGGATGGCCCGTACCGGCTTTCCCGCTGGCGCGTTGGGCCAGACGCTGGCCCTTGCCTATGAGATCAAGCTCAACGGGCTCGAATCCATGATTGTTCCCATTATTAACAGGATGTCGGTATGAGAATATATACAAGGCAGGGTGATAAAGGTATGACCCGGTTGGCCGATGGTGTGCAATTGGCCAAGGATGATATGCGGGTGGAAACCTATGGTTATATTGATGAATTAAATTCTCATATAGGTCTACTCATTGCCGAGGTTCCTGCCACTGAAACCGGCTTATTAGCCGACCTGTTATTGTTACAACAAGAGTTGTTCGATCTGGGTGGTGAACTGGCATTTTCCAGCGATGGTCAGCAGGAGGCCATCTGGCAGGTGAATAATGCGTGGACGTTGCGACTGGAGCGGCAAATTGATGACTACAGCGCCAATTTACCCGTGCTGCGCAATTTCATTTTGCCCAGTGGTTCCCGGGCAGCGGCGCAAGCCCATGTAGTGCGCACCCTGACCCGTCGCTGTGAGCGCCTGCTGCTGAGTCTGAGCCGTGCAGAGCAGATCAATCCCGCTATCCTGCCTTATATCAACCGGCTGAGTGACTGGTTCTTCACCATAGCCCGCTATCTGCTGGCCTGTACCGCGACGCCAGAAGTGCTCTGGGTCAAGGCGACAGAACGGAGTCGATGAGCTGACATCCGGCATAAAAAAAACCTCGCAGTGCGAGGTTTTTTTATTGGAGGTCGTTTACCTGATCAGATGGCAAATTCTTCGACGGATTTACCGTCGGCAACGGCCTTGGCAATCGCGGACGGCATGCGGCCCTGACCGGTCCAGGTTTTTTCAACGCCGTTATCCAGATAGCGATATTTGGCCGGGCGAGGGGCGCGCTTGCTTTTCGCGGCTTTGGCCGGTTCAGTGGCAACGGTTCCCACCAGTTCGGCAGGGTCAATGCCGGCGGCTTTCAGCATTTCGGCATATTCGTTAATCTTGCGCTGATGCTCTTCACGGGCCTGACGATCAGCGGATTCATCTTGCTGACGTTCGGTAACAATAGCAGAGAGTTTTTCCATCCCCTCTTCCAATTGCTCCAGAGTGAGCTCACGGCACGCTGCGCGCAAGCTACGGATATTCAGCAGTACTTTCAAAAATTCGTTCATAGTGTCCACCACGCGAGCAAAGGAGTGAATTAAATAAAAAGAGTAATTTTGTGTAATTTATACGGCAGATTACTATTAAGTCAAGATAAGCGAAATAATAAATTCAGCATGAAAATTAAGTGAGCTATTTCGGATTCAGGCAGGATCCAGCGATATTGACCTACATAATACTCGACTGAGTTCTGAATAGATGAAAATAGCGACAAAATCGAAATAATTGCACCGTTTGACTACCATTTCGCCATTTTTAAACGCCCTGCATGGGGATTTAATCAAAAAACTTGCTATAACGTGCCAGCGCGATAAAATGTGCCTCGAATACCTTTAAGTAGAGGCGCGCTGCCTATAAGTACTTGTGCGGAGGGTGATGCCTGTGATGCACAACGAAAGGAGTCAGCGCCGAAGTGGCCAGGCCATCATACCGGGCTGCTGGTTCTGCATCGAACAGGTGCAGGACTGCCATAGTCATCCACTATGGAGCGCTACCTGAAGGGGCTGAGGAGTATAACCTCCCCATGGGTTTTGTTTCTTTATCCTCTCGGTAGATCTCCACCTGCTGTCTTTAGGTGTAAAGAGATCATGGACATCATTCATTACGCCGACTCCGGTTGGTCTGTCATTCCCCCTTTACTGGCCGTCGCTCTGGCGATCATCACACGCCGCGTCCTGGTGTCGCTGGGCGTTGGTATTGTTGCCGGTAGTCTGTTGCTCAATCAGTTTTCTCCGCTCGATTCCCTGCATTACATGTTGAACACTGTGCTCAAGATCTTCTGGGTCGACGGTGCACTCAATAGTGACAACGTCAACATGATCCTGTTCATGCTGCTGCTGGGCGGCCTCATCAGTCTGATGAGCGTTTCCGGTGCGACCCGCGCCTTCGCCGAGTG
Source organism: Aeromonas sp. HMWF014 (assembly GCF_963878295.1). Taxonomy (NCBI): domain Bacteria; kingdom Pseudomonadati; phylum Pseudomonadota; class Gammaproteobacteria; order Aeromonadales; family Aeromonadaceae; genus Aeromonas; species Aeromonas sp. HMWF014. The sequence goes on from NZ_CAWNYS010000284.1 coordinate 27,072, forward strand.
GGCTGAGCGTCGTGCCAAGACCCGTAAGGGGGCCAAGGCGCTCACCGGCATGATGGTGTTTGCCTTCTTCATCGATGACTTCTTCCACAGTCTGTCGGTGGGGGCCATCTGCCGTCCGGTCACCGACCGCTTCCAGATCTCCCGCGCCAAGCTGGCCTATCTGCTGGACTCCACCGCGGCGCCCGTCTGCGTACTGATGCCCATCTCCTCCTGGGGAGCCTACATCATTGCCCTCGTGGGCGGCATCATGGCGGCGCACGGTCTGACAGATCAGAGCCCCATCTCCGCCTTTGTCGAGATGATCCCGATGAACCTCTACGCCGTGTTCACCCTGGTCATGGTGCTGGTGGTGATCGCGTTCCAGCTCGATATCGGCCCCATGCGTCAACACGAAGAGTGGGCGCTGGCAGGCAAGCTGTGGGACGAGTCCAAGGGCCGCCCCATCGGTCTGGATATGGAGAGCCCGGAAGAGAGCAACGGCGGCATGATCGACATGGTATTGCCGATCCTGACCCTGACCGTCGCCACCATCTATTTCATGGTCCACTCCGGTGCCGCCGCGTTGAGCGAACAAGGGCTGCCGTTCAGCGTGCTCGGCTCGTTCGAGAATACCAACGTCGGTTCTTCTCTGGTCTATGGCGCTCTGTGCAGCTTGGTGGTCTCCATCGGTCTGGCCATGCGCCTCAAGCTCGGTGCGAATAACTGGATTAAGGCCGCGCCACAAGGGGTCATGGCCATGCTGCCTGCCATCAACATATTGTTGTTCGCCTGGGCTATCGGTGCCGTGGTGCGCGACGTGGAAACCGGCAAGTACCTGGCCTCCATGGCCAACGGCAACCTGCCGACCGAAGTGTTGCCAGCCGTGGTGTTTATCCTCTCCTGTGCCATGGCGTTTGCCACCGGCACCAGCTGGGGCACCTTCGGCATCATGCTGCCGCTGGCCGGTGACATGGCTGCCGCCAGCGACATCAGCCTGATGTTGCCGATGCTGGCCGCCGTGCTGGCAGGCTCGGTGTTTGGCGATCACAGCTCGCCCATCTCGAGTACCAGTATCCTGTCGGCCACGGGGGCAGGGTGCCATCACATCGATCACGTGATGACCCAACTGCCCTATGCGCTGGCCATCGCCTTCGGTGCTGCGCTCGGTTACCTGGTCATGGGGCTGATGCATTCCGTGCTGGCGGGCTTTACCGTCAGCGGGCTCTGGTTTGTGATCTTCTCCGGTTATCATCTGCGCAAGGCTCGGCGCCATCGAGCGCTGGCTATGGCATAAATAGAACAAGGGGCCCACGGGCCCCTTGGTTTTGGCAGGGGCTTTGGTTAGCATGCGCTCCATAAATTCAGTTTCGGAACAACACCATGGCTTCACTGCACTACAAATTTGCCACCATGAATTCAGGCAAATCCACCCAGCTCATTCAGGCCCACTTCAATTATCTGGAGCGGGGCATGCAGCCCCTGGCCATGACACCGGCCATTGATGACCGCTTCGGCGTGGGGGTGATCAGTGCCCGGGTGGGATTGGAGCTGAAGGTGGATGTGTTCAGTGACAGTTGCGATCTGTTCGAGATGGTGAAGGCGCGCCATGCCCAGAAGCGTATCGATGTGTTCATCGTCGACGAGGCCCAGTTCTTGACCCGCGAGCAGGTTTACCAACTGGCGCGCATCGTCGACGAGCAGGATATTCCCGTGATGGCCTATGGCCTCAAGACCGACTTTCGGGGGGAGCTGTTCCCGGGCTCCTATCATCTGCTCTGTCTTGCCGACAAGTTCGAAGAGCTGAAAAGCATCTGCTGGTGTGGCAACAAGGCGCACATGAACTCGCGGGTTAGCGCTGCTGGCCAGGTGATGCGGGATGGTGAGCAGGTGGAAATCGGTGGCAACGATCGCTATGTGTCGTTGTGCCGCAAGCACTATCTGGAAGGGCGGGCCTACAAGTGATCGGGCCGCGATAAGAGAGAAGGGCGCCAATCTGGCGCCCTTCTTGTTTGTTTACGACTCAGTCGATCTCGATATCCACCGGCGCAATGATGGGATCGGCCACCGGCAGACGATGGAACAGCTGGCGAAAATGTTGCTGGACCCGGCCTATGTCCACCAGTGACATGCCCGAGGCGAAGCCGAACCAGACGTAGAGCCCGGTGAGATCGCGAAACATGGGAGGCAGGTAGCGGGGAGCATCGATCAGCCCCTCCAGATAGTGCTGATAGAGCACAGGAATGTCGTCCAGGGTCACCTTGCCGACGAACAGCATGGGCAGGATTTCGGGGACCCCTTCCAGCACAGCGCTGCGGATGAAGTTGACCGTCTCCACGTAGCCGCGCACGTAGGAGAGATCCTTGGTGAAGCAGGCACCGCCGCCAACCACGCCGCCGCGAAACACCCGCTGGGTGATCATGTAGGCGTCGTGTTCGCTGGTGCCCTGCGCCACAAAATGCTGGAACACCTCGATAAAGTCGGCGCCGCGCTCCGCCATGTCGATGGCTATCACGCGATCCGAGATGCGCTTGGCCCGATCCGGAAAGGAGCTGAAGGTGAGCGTTTCGATCAGGACCGCCAACCCCTCCTGACAGGCGGTGATACGCGGCGAGCCAGCGCTGAGCCAGGTGGCGTAGGGTTGCTGGCGGCCGTTGAGGGTGGTGCCCACGTGCACCCAGCCTTCGTGCACCTCCAGTACCTGCAGGTCCAGCTCGGAGAAACGGGCGTGGGAATTGAGCTTGATGTAATCGCTGCCGGCGGCGGCATCCGAGACGATGCCATCGCTCAGCTTGACCTGCACCGTGCCATCGCTGAAATAGCTCGACAGTTTGCCCTGCAGCTTGGCGACCGCTGCTTCCCCTTCAAATTCCTTGGGATAGGGGCGCACCAGATGGCGGGCACCAGGCAGGGAGAAGATGTCGCACAAGCGGGCTCCCAGCTCCCTGAGGGTCTTGCGATCGCCGCGCAGGTGATCACTGGCCGAGCCGTACAGCAGCTGGCTGTAGCGCAAGAAATCAGGCTGTCCGCGTTGGCGCAGCATCTCGATCACCACCATGTACTGATCGACCGTCTCTTGCAGTATGCGGCCCAGATCATCCCGAGGGCCCAGCCGGCGCCGGATCCTGTCCCGCAACTCCTTGAGTTCAAGATACTTGTTGCGGGGATCGAAGCCGAGGGGCAGGGCATCGTAGAAGTGCTGATCGATGGCGGGCAGTGCGCGTCCTCCGTTGGCCAGAAAATCGGCCTGGAGATGACGGGGCCACTTGATGGCATCCAGAATGCGAATGGGCTTTTGCAAGGCCAGCAGTTCATCCGACAAGGATTTCAGATGCAGGCGGTACTTTTCTTGGATGGTCATCAGGCCTTCTGCGGGGGGAAGGTGGGGCGAGAATAACTGAGTATATGCATAGTGCTTGCCAAAAAGAAGCTGGCGCCCAGCTTATCCGGCCACTGCACTTTTGGTTGCCGGAAAATTGGTTTAGACTGCGCCCCTTGATCCTTATCGTGTCGTGGAAATGATGAATATCCCCAGCTCTGAAATGATAATGCGTTGGTTGCAGCAGGCTCGTATCGAGCACTATGTCTGCGATCAGTGTCATGGCATCCACATTGTCTCCCTGCAGTCCGTCGACGGCATTCAGGAGAGCCGGATCTTTGTCGAAGAGGAAGGGCTGCTGTTTTCATCCGAGCTGGAAGTGCGTCCTTCCTCGCTGCTGCCGCTGATGGCCGAACTGGGTCGCCTCAACATGCAATATCCGTCGCTCAAGGTGTTCCTCGACATCATTGATGACAACCTGCCGCGCCTCATCGTGGGCCACACAGTGTTTACCAAGGCGGGTCTCTCCGTGGAACAGTTCCTGCTGTTTGTCGAAAGCACCACGGCCGCGACCCATGAAGTGGTGTCCGAATGCGAGCGCCTTGGCTTCCTGAACCTGCCCGAGATCCAGGTCGCGCCGGAGTGCGTGCACTGATTTGTGCGTTAAATGTGCGAACGATTCGTCAGGTAAAAAAAACCGTTGACGCCGGCGGGGCTTTCCCCTAAATTACGCCCCGTTCCAGCGCAACAGCGCCATGAACACTGTGTTGGCTGAACACGTTAAACAACAGACCAGAATTTGGTGATGTGCCCGAGTGGCTGCCAGAGCAATGCTCTTGGCAAGCACGAGCTCATGACTAAAACAAATTGGTGAGGTGTCCGAGTGGCTGAAGGAGCACGCCTGGAAAGTGTGTATACGGCAACGTATCGAGGGTTCGAATCCCTCCCTCACCGCCAAATAAAACAAAAGGGCCTGTCGACAGACAGGCCCTTTTGTTTTTTCCCGTGATCGCTGGTGCGACCCGTATCCAGGGGGCAGGCTCGTCGTCTTTCACTGCCTGCCGGGGGATGCTCCTTCACCGAGCGCGGGCGTCACTGCCCTGCTGCTCTTTTGCTCGTTGCCGCTATGCCTCATGTCTCCCGAATTGAGATGAGAGATCCTGTGTTAAGCCGTGGCTCGCAGGGCGTAGCCAGCATATGAGGGCATGTCAGCGTCTGCCTGCGACAGTGCCTTGGCGCAGGGCTGGGCAAGCGCGACGGACACCCGGGAGGTGAGGCGGGTCAGCAGTTCATAGGGGATAGTCCCTATCTTCTCTGCCACCTGTTCCACCGGCAGGCCCTCGCCCCACAGGATCACCTCATCCCCGCACTGATCGCTGGCCTGTGGCCCGAGGTCGACCGTGATCATGTCCATGGCAACCCGGCCGACGATGGGCACCCGGCGATCGTTGACGAGCATGGGCGTCCCCTCGGGAGCCATGCGCGGATAACCGTCTCCATAGCCGACCGCGACCACCCCGAGGGTGGTGTCGCGATGGGCCACCCAATGGGCGCCATATCCAACCGATTCTCCCCGCTTGCACTTTCTGATGGCGATTAGCTGACTCTTGAGGGTCATGACGGGGCGCAGCCCATGATCGGAGGCCAGCTGGCCTCCGAAGGGGGAAGCGCCATAAAGCATGATGCCAGGTCTTATCCAGTCGCTACGTGAATCCGGCCAGGCCAGGATCCCTGCCGAGTTGGCCATGGCCTTCTCGCCCGGCAGGTGGGCGGTGAGCATCTTGAACGCCTCGATTTGCTGCTGGGTGGCTTGGCTATCCTGCTCGTCGGACTGGCTGAAATGGGTCATCAGATGAAAAGGCTGCACCACGTTTTTGCATCGGCCAAGGCGCTCGATAAAGGCGGGCAGCTCCTGCTCCCTCACGCCCAGCCGGTTCATCCCGGTATCGAGCTTGAGCCAGACCCTGACGGGGGCCGGCAATTGGGCCCGTTCGAGCAGCGCCAACTGCTCCCAGGTGTGCAGTGTGGTCTGCAACTCCTGGGCTGCCAGCAGGGAGAGCGCCTCGGCCGAGAAGAAGCCACCCAGCACCAGAATGGGTTTGGTGATGGCATTTGCACGCAGTACCAGCGCCTCTTCGAGTCGTGCCACCGCATAGGCATCTGCCTGGACCAGGGTGTTGGCGACCTGCAGCAGGCCATGGCCATAGGCGTTGGCCTTGATGACTGCGATGATCTTGCTGTGGGGGGCGTGGCGCCGCACGACGGCAAAATTGTGATGGAGCGCATCGACATCGATGCTGGCCGTAACTGTGTTCATCATGGGTTCGGGTGTCTGCTCGATGAGGTTCGGGGTTGGCTGTTTATCTCAATCTTGACCCGCTGGCCTGAACGCCTTGGGTCAGGTCGCCGCAGACCGCGCAGCGGATGTTGTTTTATATGCTTTGAAATGTACAGTTATGTTATCAGTTGTTTTTTGTTTGGTAAATTATGTGGCGAATAGGAGTGAAGTAATGGCATGAATACGGGATATTCCTCTGTATAAATATGCTTCCCGATGCTTTCTTTTGCTCCCTATCACACGATATTTATCACTGGTTATGACCCTCCACAGGCAGGGGTTAATGTGGCGTTTCAGTGAGTTGGGGTCGGGTATTATGCGTGTTGAGACGTTTTGACAGGGATGGGGGGCGAGACTGGCCGGATGAAGGCGCGGAGGAGGGGAAAAAGCAGGGCTGCCGGGATGGCAGCCCTGTTGACCAGCTACACCTTGAAGAAACCGATGCCCTTGTTGAGTTGATGGATGATGTCGGTCAGCTGGGAGGCATCGTGGTTGACGCTCTCGGCGGCGGATACGTTCTCCAGCGACATCTGGGCAATCTCCTCGACCGACTGGGCAATCAGCTGGCTGGCGGCGGCCTGCTCATGGAGCATGGAGCTGATCTCCTGGATGAGGCCTACCACCTTGCGAGAGCTCTGATCCACCTGGGCCATGGTATCGCTGGAGCTGTCTGTGGTTTCTCGCACCCGGCTCATGCTGTCGGCACAGGTATTCATTCCCTTGACCGCCCCTGTGGCCCCCTGCTGGATCGACTTGAGCATCTCGTTGATCTCTTGCGTCGCCTGGGTCGTCCGCGCTGCCAGGGTGCGCACCTCGTCGGCGACCACGGCAAAGCCACGGCCCATGTCACCGGCCCGGGCTGCCTCGATGGCGGCGTTGAGTGCCAGCAGGTTGGTCTGGTCCGCCACCCCCTGGATCATCACCGAAATCTGGCTGATGCGGGTGATGTCATCGAACAGCCCCTGCACCTGTTTGGCCGAGTCGTTGACGGCTGTGGTGACCCTGAGCACCTCTTGCGAGGCGTGCTTGACCTGCTCTTCACCGGCATGGGCGATCTCCCCTGACTGGACCACCACGCTGTTGGCCTGGTTGGCGAAGGAGGAGAGCTGGGAGACGGAAGTGGTCAGCTCTTCGACCGACGCGGCTGTGTTGGCGGTCGCCAGAGATTGTTGCTGGGAGCTGGTGTTGACCTGCTGGGCGGCGGCGACCAGTTGGGAAGAGCTGGCGGTCAGCCCTTCGGCGGCGTGCTGCATAGTCGTGACAATGTCACGCAAGCTTTGGCGGGTGCTGCTCATGGCTTGTTGCATCTGGGTCAGCTCATCGTTGCCTTCCGCACTGTCTTGCGCCGTGAGATGCCCTTGCGCCAGTTGCTTCAGCTCGCCCATGATGGCGGTCAACGGCATATTGATGCTGTTGCTGAGTAGCCAGCCCAGCAACAGGGAGAGTATGACGGAGCCCGCGAGTATGGTGTAGGTGGTCGTGGTGATATCGGCAACGACGACATCGCTCTCATCATAGGCCTGCTTGCCGAGCGCCTGATTGATGTCCACCAGCTTGCTGAGCTGGTCGTCGACTACCTGAAAGCTGGTGGCGGTGTCCCCCTTCATCAGCTTGAGGGCGGTGTCGTTGTCACTGACATAGCTGGCGGCCATCGCCTTTTTTGCACTCTCTTTGTAAATCGACCAGGTTCTGTCTATTTCCGCCAGCGCGGCTTTTTCCGGCGCGGTCAGATAGGTCGCCCGGTATTTATTCAGCAAGGTATTCACCTTCTGTTCGTAGCCATCCATCTGGCTGGCGATCCTGTCCATGCCGGGCTGTGTCGGTTCGATGACATAGTCAAACAGCGACCGGTTATGGTAGATGGCCTGCATATTGGCGTTGGCTACGTCGGCGATGGGGGTCAGGTTGTTGAGATACATGCTATTGAGCATGCCGTCGACTTTGGCGGTGTTCTGTTTGCCGTAGAGCCCCACCCCGAGCAGGATGAGATTGAGCAACAGAAAGGAAACAATAAGCCGCGTCTTGATGGAGATCTGGCGAAGTAGATTGTTCATAGTAGCCTCATGCTTGTTTTATGTCCGTTCCCTGCAGCGAGATTACGACTGCTCTCTTGTCATCCCACCCCTGGCCGGGTGAGCACCACCATATCGTTTCTGCCTTCTGGTTATATCACCCTTTATTTTACTCTGGCTTGCCATTCGGCAAACCAGGGCGCTATTTGTGCCACAGGTAACGGGCGACTGACGTAATAGCCCTGGGCCAGTTCACAGCCCAGCTGGGCCAGTTGCCGCCAGTCCTCTTCGCTTTCAACCCCTTCGGCCACCGTTTTGAGCCCGAGCTTCTGGCTCATGACAATGGCTGAGGTCAATATCGCCAGCTTCTTCGGGCTGCTATGGGCGTCGTGGACAAATTCTTTATCTATCTTGATCTCGGTGAAGGGGCAGCGGGATAACTGCTTCATGGAGGAGTAGCCGGTGCCGTAATCATCCATTGCGATGCCAAACCCCCTGAGCCGCAAACGCGCCAGCGTGCCCAATGAGATGGAGAGATTGGACATGAAGGTGGTTTCGGTGACTTCAATAATGATGGCGTGACAGGGCAGTTGATGTGCCTGCACGATGTCAATCATGTTCTCGACCAACTTATCCGTGAGTAGAAGGCTCACCGGCAAATTAATCGAACAGCTGACGGGGCAGGGCAGGGTGGCCAGTGCCGTGAGCGCATCACAGGCGGCGTGCAGGAAGTGATAAAAGAAATCCAGCGCCAATTGCCCCTCTTCCAGGTGATGGACGAAACAGACGGGCGGGATCACGCCGTGTTCGGGATGGAGCCAGCGCACCAGGGCTTCAAAGCCATAGAGGCGCGAATCCACCATCGTTATCTTGGGCTGCAAAAAGGGCACCAGTTGCCGGTTGTCCAGCGCCTGCTGCACATCGTTGGCGGTGAAGGCGAGCTGCATCCACTTCTTGTTTTCCCTGTGAACCTGGGGGTCGCAGTGCTGCAGCATGTTGTACAGATCGCTCGATTTGAGCGGCTTTGACAGCACGCCGATCACCTCCAGGGTGCCCGCATCGGCAATGGCGTGGATCACATCCAGCACATCCTGCTCCACCCCGCTCATGACGGCGACAAACATCCGGTAGTGGGTGTTTTTTTCCAGGTTGCTGATGAGTTCTACCCCGTCCATGCCGGGCATGTTGAGGTCTGTCAGCAGCAGATCGATGCGCACCTCCATATGCTCCAGTTGCTGCAACTTGTCCAGCGCATCCTGACCGTCTTGAGCCACATGAATTTGGCCAAACCCCAGCTCCTGCAACAGGCAGGTCACCTCATACTGCTGAGGGCGGGAGTCATCCACCACTATGGCACAGCGGCCTTGCCATTGTTCCAACAACATAATTACACGCCTCGCAGATCGGGACGGCTGAGCGTCTGGGTGATGTGTGTGAGTGACATGACGTCATCCACGCCGCCATGGGCGATGGCCTCTTTTGGCATGCCAAACACCACGCAACTGCCTTCATCCTGCGCTATGGTGCGCGCCCCGGTGTCGTGCAGCTCTTTCATGCCCCGGGCCCCGTCGTCTCCCATGCCGGTCATGATGACGCCAAGTGCGTTATGGCCCGCGCTAACGGCCACCGAGCGAAACAGCACGTCCACTGATGGACAGTGGCGGGAGACCGGCGGCCCCTCTTTCACCTCGGCCAGATACTGGGTACCGCTGCGCTGGATCAGCAGGTGTTTGCCTCCCGGGGCTATGATGGCGACGCCTGGCAGCAGGCGATCGCCGGTGACGGCTTCCTTTACCTCCAGCTGGGAGAGGCTGTTGAGCCGCTCGGCGAAGGAGGCGGTAAACCGGGCGGGCATGTGTTGCACGATAGCCAGCCCCGGGCAGCTGGCGGGCAGGCGGGAGAGCAGGTATTCCAGCGCCTGGGTACCCCCGGTGGAAGTCCCCAGCGCGATGATCCTCTCC